>JAYVCO010000643.1:0-8274 GCA_043749935.1 Planctomycetia bacterium | reverse complement strand
GCCTCGTGGGCCAGCGTGAACACGTGGTCCAACACGTCGCTCTGGTAGTTCATCAAGATGTAAGGATCGCCGTCGTACGAGCCCGAGCTGAACGCGCCGCTCTGTTTTCCCTGGTTCGGATACCGATCGCTCCAGCGGCCCGTGAGTCCCGTTTCGAGCGCACCGCAATACTCGCTCCCCAGCGGCTCGATCGCGGAAATCACCAGCTTGACGGCCTGGTTCCAGGTGTGCCTGGTCTTGAGCTCCGTCAGGATCGGCACGTAGGTGTCGTAGTGATGGATCTCGCGCAGTTGCATGTTGCGCCGCCGCAATTCGTAATAGCCATACAGGGCCGGCAAATGGCGGTGGACCGATTCGATCAGGTTGTCGACCACGGAAACCGGCATGTTGTCGTGGAATAGCGAGGCGGCCAGCGCACTTTCATATCCGCGCGCCTGGGCGTAATAAACATCGCGCTGGATCGACCCGCTCAAAGAGGCGGCCAGCGTGTTTTCATGCGCCGCGAACTGCGTGTAATATTGATGGAACGCCTTCTTCCGCACGCTGCGCTCGGGTGATTGCAGAAATGAAGAGAACGTCGAATTGCTCAGCTCGACCAGCTCGCCGTGCTCGTTCTTGATCGCGCCCCATTTCAGGTCGGCATCGGTCAGTTGACGAAACACGTGGTTGGCGGTGTCGGCCATTTCACTTTGCATGGCCAGCAGCTTTTCTTCGCGCTTTCCGAGCGTGTGCGGCTTGTAGCGCAATAACTGTTCGAGTGCCAGGCGAAAGTCGGCCAGCGTCTTACTGGCCAGAAACGAGTCCATCGTTTTGGTTGGAATGGCCATGATCTCAGGCCGAATATAGCTGGCCGCTTGCGCCGCGCGGCTGGCCACGTTGCGATAGCGGCCGATCATCCGCTGATAATCGCTGTTGGCCGTGTCCTCCGCCGTCTTCAAAAACGCATACGTGCCCAGCCGTTCGCCAGCCCGCTCGAACTCGGCGTCGAATTTCAAACACGCCAACAGCGTCTTGGCGTCATCTCCCAGCTTCCCGCGAAACGCGTCGTAGCCGGGTATCTGAGCTTCCCACTTGTCAAAGGCTTTTTCCCAAGCCTTGTCGGTGGCAAACAGGCTCGTCAGGTCCCACGTATCGGCCGGCTTCACTTGGCCGCGCCGCGGCAACTGCTTGATGTTCGCTATCACGTGTAAAAATCCAGGTGTCTCTCGAATAGAAAAAGGCCGCAATGCCGCCCGAACGGCCGTTTTGGGCCTCGTGCGATTATAAGAGCCCAGCCGAGCATGGGCGAGCCGCTTTTGGCACTTCACCGGCACTGAGGTGCCTTCTTACGCCTGTTCTTGCCCGATCTCAACCCAGCGTCGCTCGTTGTACGACTCGATCACCGCGTCGGCCACGCTCTGAGCCCGCAGGCCGTCGAGGAAACTTGGCACCGCCTGACGTCCTTCGACAATCGCCGAGACGAACTCCCACATCAGGTCGTAACGAAACACCGTGGCCGGTTCGCCCTGGCCCAATTGACGCGGGCTGTCGGCCGGCTTGAGAAACTTTTGCGGCACTTCGACCGGCGCCAGATCCTGACCGGTCTTGCCCAGCAGGATCGAATTGGGCGTGTGCAATTGATATACGGCGGAGCCATCCGATCCGTTGATCTCCGCCCATTCGTGGCCGAAACCGCCTCGATGATAACCTTTGGCCAGCGTGGTCCCTTCCCACACGCCCGTCGCGCCGCCTGCGAATTCTCCCAGAATGCTCGACCAGTCGTCGACGTCCGAGGGCGCGCAAGCCTCGCCCGTCGCGGTGGTGGTTCGCGGCGCGAAACGCGCGAGTGCTCCGGTGACCCGTGCCAGCGGCCCCAGCAGATCGAGGGCGAAGTCGATGCGGTGGATCGTCATGTCGAACAGATCGCCGGCACCGGCCGTCTTCTTGTATTGCCGCCACCCCCAACTCGTCTCGGGCCAGTCGAGAAATCGCTGCGAGCGAAAGTGGCGCGGCCCGCCCAACGCGCCGCTGGCGACCAGAGATTGGACATAACGCATCGCCGGAGCGAAGCGGTAGGTGAACGCCGTCATGTGGACCACCTTGGCGTCTCGCGCCGCGTGGTACATTTCGCGCACTTCCCCCGCATTCAAACCGAGCGGCTTTTCGCACATGATGTGTTTGCCGTGCCGCGCGGCCGCCAGCACGATCGCCTTGTGCGTGAAGTTCGGCGTGGCAATCACGATCGCATCGACATCGGGATCGGCACAAATCACTTCCGGGTCGGTGCTGCTCTTGCTCACGCCCCAATCGCTTCGCCGCTTGGCCAGCAGCTCCGCATTGGCATCGCAAACCGCCACCAAGACGGCTCGCGAATCGAGCCGAATCGCCGGCACATGGTGATAGTCGCTAACCGCGCCAGCACCCACGATCGCGATCCGCACCGGCCCCCGAGAACCAGACCCACCCATGATGCCACCCGACACAAAGTGCCGCTCCGAAGAAGCCTGCTCTATCAACCCTATTTCAATCGCATGTAAGTCCACAAGGTAAGGCTTTAACCGGGCAGGCTCAAGGCCCGGCAAATCGCCGCTTCTTCACACCAACCCGACGCGCCAGCGAGGGCTCTTTGTAAACGCGACGAGCCCGCAACATTATTCAACCGCTGGCAACGTCACGGCATTTCGCACAAGAGTTGCGGCTTCTTCTGACGCCGGAGGTGTCGAACAAGTCAGGCCAGGGCAACGCCCTGGTTACTCGAACCACCACCTGCACCGGAAGCCCTGTTAAGGGCGATACCGGCATCACAACAGGGTTGCCAACTTGCAGCCGCCCGTCAATTCGCCACAATAGATTAGGTCAGGAACTCGCCAGCGACGCCTCGATTTTGAAGGAGCATGCACGTGGGACGACCGATCACGCTTTTCACCGGGCAGTGGGCCGACTTGCCGCTTGAGGATGTGGCTCGCAAGGCTAGCGAGTTTGGCTATCAGGGTCTGGAACTGGCCTGCTGGGGCGATCATTTCGAGATCGACAAAGCGCTAGCCGACGACGGCTATTGCTCCAACCGGCGCGATCTGCTCGAACGCTATGATCTGCAAATCCACGCGATCAGCGCGCACCTGGTTGGCCAGGCCGTGCTCGACAAGATCGATGCTCGTCATCAGGCCATTCTGCCGCCGCACGTTTGGGGCGATGGCCAGCCGGCGGGAGTGAACGCCCGCGCCGCCGAGGAGTTGAAGCAAACGGCCCGCGCCGCTCAGCGGTTGGGCGTGGGCATCGTCAATGGCTTCACGGGCTCCAGCATTTGGCCCTACTTCTATTCGTTTCCGCCGACTCCCGACGCGATGATCGACGCCGGGTTTCAATTGTTCGCCGAGCGATTCAATCCGATCCTCGACGTGTTTGCCGAGTGCGGCGTGCAGTTCGCCCTCGAAGTGCATCCCACCGAGATTGCTTTCGACCTGATGACCGCCGGCCGGGCCCTCACCGCGGTCGATCGGCGCGAAGAGTTTGGTTTCAATTTCGATCCCAGCCATCTGCTGTGGCAAGGGGTAGACCCGGTCGAATTCATTCATGCGTTTCCCGACCGCATCTATCACGTCCATGTCAAAGACGCGGCCGTGCATCTCAATGGTCGCAGCGGAATCTTGGGCAGCCACTTGCCGTTTGGCGACCCGCGCCGCGGCTGGGATTTTCGTTCGCCCGGTCGCGGCAGCGTCGATTTCGAGGGGATCATTCGTGCGCTCAACCACGTCAAGTATGCCGGTCCGCTGTCTGTCGAGTGGGAAGACCCAGCGATGGATCGCGAAGCCGGGGCCAAGGAAGCCTGTCAATTCGTGCAGAATCTCGATTTTACGCCCAGTGCCGGAGCCTTCGACGCTGCGTTTTCCGAGGCTTGATCGCTCGGCCCTGTTTCGGTCCGGCGATTTCGCGGCTCGGATGTTAGACTGTACTTATGGCGAGAGTCAGGGCTTGCGGCCTCTGTTTCCTGGCAGTTTTTTTGATCGGTGCTCGCATTGCGCGCGCCGCCGACGTGGTCGAAGCCCGAGCGTCGCTCTACGCCAGTTACGCGAAACAGCTCGCGGAACTGGCCGCCTGGTGCCAGGAACAGAAATTGCCCGACGCGGCCGAGCAACTGAGCAAATGGCTGCCCAAACGCGAACCCGAGCAATTGACACTGTTTCTGTTGCCCGGCGAATCGGATGAACCGGCCGAGGATGCGAAGGCGGAATGGCGAGTTCGCTGGCAGAAGCTGCGCGATGCCCAGGCCGACGCGCTGATGGACCTAGCCAAGCAAGCTATCAGCGAGCATCGGCCCTCCCTGGCGTTTGAATTGGCAACCGAAGCCGCGCGTGAGAACCCGGATCACAAGTTGGCCCGTCGCGTCCTCGGCTATGTCAAGCTTCGCGACACTTGGCGCACGCCATTCGAAATCAAGCAGTTGGGTGCCAACAAAACCTGGCACGAGCAGTTTGGCTGGATTCCAAAAGCGCATGTCGAACGCTACGAGAAGGGCCAGAGATATTATCAAGGTCGCTGGATGTCGGCAGCCGACGAAGCGGCGCTGCGCACCGACGTCAAGCGCGGCTGGCGCATCGAGAGCGAACACTATGTGGTGACGACTAACCACAGTTTGGAGGAAGGCGTCCGGCTGTCGCGAAAGTTGGAGGCGTTTTACAGCATCTGGCAACAAGTGTTCATCGGCTACCTGGCCACTGAAAAGGAGCTGGCCTCGCGTTTCGAGGGCAAGCCCACGCGGCGCGACGCGAAGCAGCACAATGTGGTCTATTATCGGACGCGCGAAGAATACAACGCGGCCTTGCGGTCCTCTCAGCCGCAAATCGATATCACGCTGGGCATCTATTTCGCCAGTGCCCGCACGGCCTACTTTTTCGCCGGCAAGGATCAAGAGCCGGGCACGCTCTATCACGAAGCCACGCACCAACTGTTTCAAGAGACCCGGCCGGTGGTGCAGGACGTCGGCCGCGCCGAGAACTTTTGGATTGTCGAGGGCATCGCCTGCTACATGGAATCGCTCAGCCCGGAAGATGGCTACTACACGCTGGGCGGCCCCAATGCCGGGCGCATGCCCGCGGCGCGCCATCGCCTGCTCGAAGACAATTTCTACGTGCCGCTGGCCCAACTCGTGTCGTTCGGCGTGGAAACATTGCAGCGCGACCCAAGAATCGCCAAACTCTACAGCCAATCCTCGGGCCTGACCGATTTTTTCATGCACGATCGCGCCGGCCGCTATCGCGAACCGCTGGTCCGCTATCTGGAAACGATCTACACCGGCCGAGCCACAACTGGCACGCTCGCCGAGTTGACGGGCACCAGCTACCTGTCGCTCGACGAGCAATATCGCGCCTTCATGAGTGCCGACGAGCCGGCCAAAACTTCGCAGAGCGACGCGGCGCGGTGACTTGGTTACGATGGAGGCCGCCGGTCGTCTTGGATCAAGTCAGACTCAGCCGCTTAGAGGGAACTTCCGATGATGAATGTTCAAAGCCACCGGACCCGTGGGATTTGCATTGCGGCGCTCGTTGTTGCGGCGCTTGCCTGCGAGACGATGAACATGTCCGCGGTCGCCGACGATGCGAAGGCAATTTACGTCATTGGCTACATGGGTGTGGGCCAGACCTCGGCAGAGGTTGCTCATGTGCTGGGCTTTATTACGCCCGAGGGAACACTCGAACGGTACCCTGATTTCGGACAGGTGAATCAGCTCAGTTGGGTGTTCGGGCCTCAGTTTGACGACGGTCGAAGGATGCTGCTCACGAGCTTCGAAGACGTTGACGTGACCAAGGTCCGATCGGGCAAAGTCCTGACGCACGATTGGATCTATGACTTGGTCTCCGGCAAGGTACATGAGGTGCTCCAGAAGAATCGGCCTGCCGATCAGATGCGCACGCATGCGCTGCTGTCGGGCGACACGCGAGTGATCGCCACGGCTATCGTCGGTGGCGAGGAACGTGTGTTCATCATGGATCTCGACGGCGGCAACCAGGTCGAACTCACCGAAGCGGGAGGCGGCTTTCACTACGGGCTGTCGTTGAGCAACGATCAAAAAAGGTTGGCCGTGCATGTGACCGGAGGCATGCCGAGCTTCTACAACCCGGGCGCCTATTCGATCAACGTGCTCGACGTGGACACGAAAAAACGGGTGTTCGTGGCGGGCCAGCCGGAACATCTGCTCTTCGGCCCGCACTGGTCGCCCGACGATCGTTATCTGGTCTACCTCGATTGCCTTCACGTGCAAGACCCGGGGCATTTTCGCGCGGCCTTAAACGTCGGCCGAACCGACGGGTTGGGGCAGCAGGCCGCCACTCCCGCGCAGACCCATTGGTTTGGCACGCCCTATGGGTCGAACATGTCCGAATGGTCGCCCGACGGCAAGACGATTACTTATACGCGGCTGCTACCAAATTCCACTCGCGACATGAGCCAGGGCGGCGCCCAACTTTGCCTGTTGAATCCGTTTTCGGGTGCGATTACCGAACTGACGACGGCGGAGGAAGGCCGCTGGGATTTTCGCGCTGCGTGGTCGCCCGAGGGCGATAAGCTCTCGTTCACCCGCGTCCGCACCGGCGGCGTGCGCGAGTTGTGGATCATGGACCCCGACGGAAGTCATCAGCAACGGCTGACCGACGGCTACCAGAATAAAGGCGCCGACTTCTCGCGTTGGATTCGCGTTAGTCCGAGAGAGAAAGAGCCGAGTGGCTGAGCAGGCACGCGTCGAGCGAGCTGATCATCGGCGCGACGAGATCTACCACCGCCGCGCGGATTTGGTGTCGGTAAATTCTGGAATATCTTTTTCAGCCTCGACCAGTGCCATAGATCCATGCCACGTAGGCGATGCCAGTGAAAAATAGTAGCAGCGATATGCCGATGCCAAATAACGCACCAGTCTTGGGACGCCCGAACAATGTCCCGGAGGCAGTGCAAAGTGTGACGACTCCGAGCACATAGCGGCCAATCTCAAACCACATTCCCTCATTTGTCGTACCACTAAAAGGATTGAAATCGCTGACCCAGCATGTCAGCGAAAGGCCAAACCAAATCAGCGCGACCATCAGGCCGCGAATCGTCACCTGAGGGATTTTGAATTTCATGCCCTGATTCTACCATCCGCGTATGAAAAAGCGCGCCAAGAAAAGAAGAGTTGTGAGCAACCAATTCTCGATGCGACAGCGAATGATACCCACTATGCAGGTACCGCTCTGGCCGCACGCGATCGACCCCCTTATACTTCCAACATGGCTTCGGAACCAACTTCGCCCGATCAACCCTCGCGCAAGCGCATGATGGTCGTGAGCGGATTGTTCGTGCTGCTCGTGCTGTTCAATCTGGCTCTCGCATTACGCATGGGGTCCGAGTCGCGCGCGAATCAGGAACTGGAGTCCGAACGCCAACAACAAATCGACATGATCTTGCAAGAGGCGCAGCAAACGCGCGACGAGGCCGGCAAGCTGCTCGATCAAGCGGAGCAGATCGCGGCCGAACTCACTCTCAAAGAGGCCGAGCCTAGCGAGAAACCCGCGCCCGAAAATCAACCCGCCGCGAACCCTTGATAACAACTTACCAGAGCAAAACCGGGCGAGTGAGATGACCAACGTCAGGCCATTGTACCGATTACGCTATCAAGCCATGCAAGTGGCGCTGTTGGTTGCGTTCCTTGCCACGCTGGCGATCATGCACGAGCGGCGAACCCAGTTGGCGGGCCACGAGAAGCGCATGGGCGATCTCGATCAATTGTTGGATGACGTCACCTATTCGCGCGGCCAGGCGCAAGAACTGCTGGTGAAAGCCAAATGGACACTTGAGACGGCCGAAAAACAGAAAGCCGGCAGGCGTGCGACGCAACCCCCTCAAGGCCCACTGTGAACAAATACTATAATCGAATCTTGCCATCGCCTAAATGTGGGCGTTTTGCCAGCCCGCTGGCCGGTCCGCTATGGTAGAATGAATCGCGCTGCCTAGGCGGCATTCTCTTTTCGACCCCACTACGAAGGACGGCGATGGCTAGTATTCCCCTGGAACAACGCATTGAACTGGCGAGGATCGCGCTGTTGGCGGCCGAGCGAAATGCCAATGACGCGAACAAGAACCCAACCTATTGGAAGAGCCAGGTCGAGCAAGAGCGCAAGCTCGTCGAGGCCCTGGAACTGGAACTGAAGGAAATGAAAGAAGCCCCCGGCGAAATCGCGGGTTAGCAGCCTGTTGATTCAATCAGCAGGCTGCGACATCGCATGGATGCGATGACTGAATAGCGATGTAAGTCGTTATTCTGCGAGC
>JAYVCO010000642.1:0-13143 GCA_043749935.1 Planctomycetia bacterium | reverse complement strand
GCATCGTCGGCTTTGGGCGCCGCGGCGAGCGAAGTGCCGCCGGTGCCGCCAAACGACTCTTTCGACAAGAGCTCGTCGACGTGCCTGGCCGTCGCTGGCGACTCAAGACCCGCGGCTGGGCACAGGTGGGCTGTCCACAGCACTAGCAAGCTGCCAACCGTCAGTGATCGCCAAAGCACCATCGAGAGACCCTTTCAATGTGCGGAAAACTGCCCGGAGAGCGATTCAAACTGGACTGCATTGCTAGCCATTCAACCCCGGCTCGTACCACCAAGTTTCGCACCCCTAGCGCATATCTGGGTGCAAATTCACGGCCACTAAGCCCCCGAAAACGTGCAAAACCTGACCCTTGATGGGATCGGCTCGAAAAGCCTTGTTGCCAGCGGCTTGTGCGAACTACCTGGAAAACCGTCCTTTGGCGTATTGCGACCGCTTCGAGCGGCACAATTGGAGCCTATTTGGCCGCCTGAATGCAAACGGTAACGCATCTTTGGATTAGAGACCTCTCGCACTTGGACAGCCCCCGGCCGGCCGCGCCCGCGTGGGCTCCCCCGGTATTTCCATGATCACAGTCCACGAAATCAACGACGTCCGCGAGTTGGATGCATCTCGCGCAGTGTGGAATGCACTCTTGTCGCAAACCGCGGCAGCGTCGTTTTTTCAGTCTCTCGATTGGCTCCAAGTCTACTGGCGGCATTTCGGAGCCGACAAACGATTGCGCGTGCTCATCGTTCGTGCGAACGGGAAAGCCATCGGCATCGTCCCCTTGATGGTTCGCAGTCAGCGCCGCAGGCTGGGAACGGTACGGGTATTGACCTACCCGCTGGACGATTGGGGAAGCTTTTATGGACCGATTGGCGCCCTTCCCGCGATCACGTTGCCTGCCGCACTGGATCACCTTCATCGGACCGAGCGGGATTGGGATTTGCTCGAGCTGCCCTGGGTCGATGCCTTGGGTAACGACGGCGGTTGCACGTTGAGAGCCTTTCAACAGACCAAAATGCCGGTCAGCGTCGAAGCGTGGCAAACCGCGGCGATCATCAACCTGGCGGCCTTCAACGGTTGGCGGGGCTATTGGGCTTCCCGCACCAGTCGCTGGCGAAACAATGTGCGCCGCTCGGAGAAGAAGCTCGGCGACTCCGGGCGGATAACTTACGTGCGCTATCGCCCACACGGTGCCGTCCAAGACGATGCCGACCCACGTTGGGACTGGTATGACGCATGCGAACGGATAGCTCAGGCGAGTTGGCAAGCGCATTCGTCGACGGGAACCACGCTGACGCACCAGTCGATTCGCCCGTTCCTGCGCGACTGCCATCGGGTGGCCGCCGAGGCTGGAGCGCTGGACGTAAACCTGCTGCTACTGGACGGCCGACCGGTGGCGTTCAACTACGCCTATCAATTGGGCGGCTACGTCTTTGGCCTGAGAACCGGCTTCGACTCCCAGGCAACCAGCGAAGGCGCAGGCTCTGTGCTACAGGCCCGCATGATCGAGGATTGCTTCACGCGCGGAGATCGTACCTATGATCTAGGGACGGGCTATCTCGAGTGCAAGCGCTATTGGCTCACCGACGTCCGCTCGAGCTACCGCTACACGCACTTTTCCGCCGCAGCGCCTTGGGCCCAACTGGTGCGAGCCAAGCGCGGCGTGCAACGGTGGCTTGGCAAACGAAAGCGTCGCCTGGTGGGCGACGCAAATTGAATCGGTACTTTACTTGGCTCGCGGCGCGTTAGTCGTCAATCCGCGTCGAGTAGCGGCGGCCTCGCGAATACATCGGCGCGCGAAGCTGGTTGCTACGATCACCTTCGATGAAAAACCGGCCTCCCAACAGGCGGTAAAAGAAGAGCAGTGCAAAGGCACCGCCAGTGGCTACGACAAAACCGATGGGGCTAATGGGAGTCACTCGCTGGCCCCCCGTGAAATACATCAGCAAGGCACATCCCATGATCGTACCGCCCACGCCCATGGCCAAGGTGGCGACGGCGCCGCCCGGATCGCGACCGGGCATGATAGCCTTCGCCATCAAGCCCACCAACGTTCCAAACCCTACCCAGGCGAGAATATCGTTGGCCCAGAGCTGGGCCTCGGCCGGTAGTTGAGCATCCATGATTGATTTACTCCTCGTTGAAGAAGCCCTGGTAGGAAAAAATTCCCTCGGCTGCTGACGTCCAAGGCGCGCCTGTGAAGCGCGACATGATTTGTCTCAGACGTCAGCCGCCAAGGGCGTCGTCCCCCCAACACCCTTACTGCCGGCTGCCTGCTCGTCTATTCGGCGCGTTGCCCGCAAGGCAGCCCAGTACGGATGCTCGACGAAACTCCTATTACGAACGGCACGCCACCGCATGCTGTCCGAACGCTGTACTTAGAGGTCCTCTATTGCTGTTCCGCTGCCTCGGTTTCCTTGAATGCCTTTTGCGCCGCCGCCTCGCGAGACAGCTTAAACTCGGGTCCCGGGGGGAAATACTGAATGTCATCCTGTTGATAATGCGCGCTCGGCAGAGTCTGACCGCCGATATCCACCTGACACCCTGTGAATCCGATCGTGGAGCAAAGCCCCACGCTATAGAGCGCACGCCGCCAGGAGTGTCTTCGCTGCTGTGTCTGCCGCATTCAACTCACCTCCGGTTAAGCGGACCGGGACATTCGCCGGATCTGGCGGGAAGCCAACCGGCAAAGTCACCCTGTCCGATACAATCCGCACCACGATTATCGGCCGGAAGAATCGGAGGACTTTGACATCATTGGGAAAGTTCTCGAAAAATGCCCAGTTCCGCGGAGGATGCCTTTGCCGCCCGCCAGTCTTCCACGATTGCTAGCATCCAGTAGCCGGTGCTTCGCTCAGGCTGGGAGATTTGGGTATGATGAAGGTTGGCCTGCGTCGGCAGCGATTTTACTTTGTGGCCGCTCGCTAAGCCGCACTCGCGTTGCCGCATTTGTCTGGCCGACTTTTTGAGGGGGCTGTTGCCGATGTCCTGTTGCGCGTTTTGCCGCCGGGAAATCTCCATCGCCCTGCTCGCTGCGGGCTTGCTGTCGATCAGCCTGCCAGGCTCGGCGCAGGCCCAAATCGCGCCCGGTGACGGGGTACCCACTCGCGTCTATTTCAACGTGCTTCCGCTCTACAGCGATGGCGACTACCGCAGTGCACTGGGTGGATTTCTCAGCCAAGGGGGAATCCGAACCGCCAATAGCCGATGGATCGACTCGATCTGTTATTTCACCATGGCTGGCGAGTGCTATTACCAGTTGGGCCAATTGAAAGAGGCGCTCGGCGCCTATAACTCGGCACTGCAACTTTATGTCGCCTACTCCAACTGGATGATGCGCGTCCAGTTTCCACAGGTGGTCATGCCGGCAACGACCGGGTTCGTGCGGGCGACACCTTGGGGCCAGAGCAAGCGTGGAGCACGCGTTGGGCAATTCCCCGAAACTTATCTGATGGGGCAAGGTCTGATCGACAATAGCGCCGCCCTCTTTCGCGGCGGAGTTATTCAGCAAGCGACCTTGTTCCCAGTCCATGCCGTCGAGATCGTCCGCTGCACCAGCTTGGCCATTCGCAGGCGCCGCGAGTTGCTCGGCCCGATCTGCAAGTTCGATTCGCTGACCAACGATGTCGTGGATGTGCTGTCGCGCCGCCCAGGTCCGCCCAACCATTGGTCCGAAGCCTGGATCAATGTTCAATTGGGTTGCGCCTACGCCGCGGCGGGCAATACGGCCCAAGCCAATACGGCGCTGCAGCGAGCCATTCTGGTAGGCGGCGAATACGACCATCCGCTCACCAGCACGGCGCTTGTGGAACTTGGCCGGCTATCGCTGGAAGCGGGCGACTTTCCGGCCGCCGCGCGCTACTTCGAAGAAGCTACGTATGCCTGCGCCAACTTTCCGAACCCCGGCATTTTGGAGGAAGCCTTCCGGTTCGGCACGTTGGCTCACCTGCTGTTGAATCAAAAAACTCTCTATCCTCCGCTCATGCCCGCGATCGCGTGGTCCAAAGCGCAAGGATACCGGCAGTTGCAAGCCTCGTTGCTGGTGTCGGCCGCCGAGAACATGGCGATATTGGGAGACACCGGCCAATCCACCACTTTTCTGAATACGGCCCGCAGCGCGATTGGCCGCAGCGATTTGGGAATCAGTCATCTCGGCGCGCAAATGAATCTCTTGAGCGCCTTGGGCTCGTATCAGTCGGGCAACGTGGCCGCCGGCGATCAAGCGCTCGGCTCGGCGCTCTCCTTCCAGCGCACGGGCTCTCTCTGGATGTTTCAGTTGAACCTGGCCGACGCCCGCTACCTGAACGGCGACTTCAGCGATCGGGTGGGCATGGCTCTGTATGACTCGTTGTTGCGCGATCCGACGCCGGGAGATTGGAGCTATAGCCCCTTGGAGTGTCTGTCGGTGTTGACGACTCCGCATGGCGCGATTCTCGAACATTGGTTCGAAACGGCTCTCAAAAACAGCAAGGAACAAGAACTGGCGCTCGAGATTTCCGATCGCGCGAGGCGTCATCGATTTTTCAGCACACTGCCAATGGGCGGACGCTTGCTGGCATTGCGCTGGATTTTGGAGGGTCCGCCCGAACTGCTCGGCGAGCGAGGATTGCTCCAGCGTCAGGATTTGCTCGCGCGGTTCCCTAATTATCGGGAGCTGGCGCAACAAGCGGCGAAGATTCGTGCGCAATTGGCAGCCAGACCCGCCGTGGAAGAAACGATTGATGCGCGCCGCGAACAGGCCAGCCAATTGGCATCCCTGGCGGACATCAGTCAGAAGCAAGAAGTCATCTTGCGCGAAATTGGCGTCCGTCGAGAACCGGCGGAAATGGTGTTTCCGCCGCTACGGAAGACGAAGGACGTCCAGCAAGGTCTGCCCGAGGGACAAGTGCTGCTGTCATTTTTCGCAACCAGCCGTCAGCTTTATGCATTCCTCTACTCTCGCGAAAAGTACGCGGCCTGGCACATCAATTCACCAGCCAACTTGCAGAAGAACCTGAGCAATCTGCTGCGCGAGCTGGGCAACTTCGATCAAAACCACGAGTTGACCCACAACGAGCTGACCAAAAGCGCGTGGCGTGCCTCGGCCGCCAAAGTGCTCGGCTCGCTACTGGAAAAATCGAACGTGGACCTGGCAGGCAACTTCGATGAAATCGCGATCGTACCCGACGGAGTCCTGTGGAACTTGCCGTTCGAAATACTCAGCGTGGGCAAGGACGGCCACGAAAAGCTGCTGATGTCGCAAGCTCGCGTGCGATATGCGCCGACCGTGGGTTTGGCCGTCCCCTATGGCCGTGTCCACAAACCACGACCAACGGTGGGCGTCGTCCTCGGCAAACTCTATCCACAGGATGACGACACCGTGGCATCTGCCGCGTTCGAACAATTGAGCCGTGCGGTGACTGGTGCCGTGGCGCTGCCGCGGACGCTGCCGGCCGCTTCGTCAGTTTATCGTTCGGTCTTAGATGGACTGATCGTGTTGGATGATATCAAACCGGGCGAGGGACCTTACGATTGGTCGCCCGCGGCGATGGATCGCGGTAAGCCGGGTAACGCACTAGTCAATTGGTTCTCGCTTCCCTGGGGCGGTCCCGAGCACATTATCTTGCCCGGCTTCCACACGATTGCCGAAAGCGGCATGCGCAAAAGTTCAGCAGCCAGCAATGACTTGTTCCTGTCGCTTTGCGGCCTGATGTCGGCCGGAGCAAGAACCGTCTTGATCAGCCGCTGGCGAACTGGCGGACAAACGAGCTTCGACCTGGTACGCGAGTTTGCTCAAGAGCTTCCGCACGCCAGCCCGGCCGAGGCCTGGCAGCGAAGCGTGCAAATCGCCGCGGACACGACCGTCGAAATGGACCGCGAACCACGGCTGGCGAAGAGCGCGGGCGGCGTCGAGGCTCCCAAGGCTAGCCATCCGTTCTTTTGGGCAGGCTACATGCTGGTCGATTCTGGCGTCGTGCCCGAAGGCCAAGACAAAGACCTCGCGATCCCGGGACTCAACGCGCCGATCAAAGCTAATCCAGCGCAGCCAGCCAATCCCGCGCAGCTGGCCGGGCCGCGTCTGGTCCCCGAAGCGCCACAAGCGGTCCCCGACGACGCGCCCAACGACGGCCCGCCTGCGGCCAAGCGGGCCAAGAAAGCCAAGCCCCAACCGCGCGCCGTTCCTAAAAAGGCGCGCTAGCGCCCCAAAAGATTGGCGGGTCCGACCCAGCCTGTTAGCCCCAGTCGCTCCTGCGGTTGACCCAAGGGAACGGAAAATCTGGTACCGGCACGCCGAGCGCGCTGCAGATCGGCACCCACCCCTCTTCGGCACGCCATTCCAACAGCCGGTATCGCCGAGCGGTCTTCCTGACCTTGGCATTGTGATGCTCGTAAGCTGCCATCAACATCGCCGGGTCATCCCATTGCTCGGTCTGTGCGAACCGCTCCAACAGGGCCACAAGTCCGCGGCCTCCGGTCCAGTCGGGCGCCAGCGCCATGCGCGCAGCGGGTAGAAACGTTGCGTTGGCGCTCTGCCACCAGGTCTCGGCAGTGTCACGCACGGACAGTAACACTAGGGCATCGGGATTCGCTTCACTCAGGTCGTGCCAAAACATCGAAGCGGGCCAGTCCAGTGCTGCGACGAATCCATCGAAGATCTGGTTCCAGTCAGGAGCCTCGCCGGCCAGCGCGCGGTCCCAGCCAGCGCCGAGATCGAAAGGATGACCGGGGATCACGCTCATGTGATGGCAGGGCCCGCCGAGCAGATGCGCAAGCGCGATGCCGAGAGAACTCGTGCCCGTGCGGGGAAGACCCGCGCCCACAACTCGAAGATGCATTGCTCGTACGCCTCCTCTTGCCTTTCTCGACTTGCCTTTCTCGACTTGCCTTTCTCGAGCGAACAAGGCTATCGCTTCAGGATACGAACGAAGAACGTCCACCCAGTAGCGGAAAGCGAAAACGGACACCGGCTCGCAGGATCTCTCGAACTGGCTTCGAGAGAAACACGCTGCCGGCGTCCGTTTTGCCGCCTTTGAACAGTTAGCACCGTCGCCGTTCGATTAGACCGCGGTGTCGCCGCTCTCGCCGGTGCGAATGCGAATCGCGCCCGACAGATCGCTGACGAAAATCTTGCCGTCTCCGACCTGGCCGGTGCGAGCCGAGTTGAGAATCGCATCGATCACGCTTTGTGCCTGGGCGTCGGAAACAACGACCTCAATCTTCGACTTGGGAATGAACTCGACGGCGTACTCGGTGCCACGATAGGTTTCCATATGGCCCTTCTGCCGGCCAAAACCGCGCACGTCGGTAACGGTCATGCCTTGCACGCCCTTGGCATTCAGCGCGTCTTTGACTTCTTCAACCTTGAAATGGCGGACGATTGCTTCGATCTTCTTCATGGCATTCAATCCTTCGGAGTAAAGGTGAGTATTGGAAAGTTCTCCACGCTCTACCGGTGTTCGTTGCTTCACCAGGACTTTGTGCCCTATCGCACGTCCTGGTCTCTTGGCATCCTCATAAAGCAAGCGTTGTGCCAAGGCCGTCCTGGAACGCACAAGAAATCGAATCTTCGCTGCTAAAGTCTGCGCCAGTGCGGGATTATAAATCTCGAAGCGGTCCTTGTCGCCCGGCAAATTCCAAAGACCTGGTTCGCAACGATGAGAAACCGTGCCACGGACAACGATCGCGTGCCGCCGGCCTGATGTCCGTTTCTGCATTGCGGGACGGCACTTAGGGCCGAGTCGCGCCGCTGAGAGACGAATTCACACGAATGTGACAGCCAGACACGATCCACCAGCCCGTTAACGGAAACTGGCCGCGTCCAGATCGTGATTCTTCATTAATCGATATAACGTCCCTCGCGGCAGCTTGGCCTCGAGAGCCGCCGTCCGCACGTCGCCCCGATGCCGCGTCAGCAAATCAGCCAGATACTGCTGCTCGAAGCGAGTCACGTATTCGTTGCGAACCTCAAAATATCCGACCGCCCCGCTCGATTTCCCTTCGCCGGCCGCAGCCACGATTTCGTCCGGCAGATCGTCCAGCTCGATCCTCGAGCCCTTGGATAGGGCAATCCCGCGGCGGATCACGTTTTGCAGCTCGCGGACGTTGCCGGGCCACCGGTACTGGGCCAACACCTGGTACGCCTCGGACGTAATCCGTTCGATTGGATGATCCATTTCGCGTCCGTAGCGTTGGACCAGGTATTCCGCCAAGAGCCCGATGTCGTCCCCCCGCTCCCGCAGAGGCGGCAGATCGATGCGCACCACGTTAATGCGGTAATAGAGGTCCTGGCGAAACCGGCCTTCTCGAATCATCTCGTCCAGGCTGCGGGCCGTGGCCGCCACGATTCGCAAATCGACCTCGATTTCCTCGCGTCCGCCGACTCGGCGGATTTTGCGCTCTTGCAGGGTCCGCAGCAGCTTCGCTTGCAACAGCATCGGCAACTCGCCCAGCTCGTCGAGAAAGAACGTGCCGTGATCGGCAAACTCTAGCAGCCCGATGCGCCGGCTGTCGGCTCCGGTGAACGATCCCTTTTCGTGGCCGAAAAATTCGCTCTCGAGCAAACTATCGGGTATCGCCCCGCAGTCGACCGGCACGAACGGGCCGGCGGCACGCCCGCTGCGGCGATGGATGCTGCGAGCCACCAGCTCCTTGCCGGTGCCGGTCTCGCCGACCACCAACACGTCCACGTTCGAGTTGGCAACTTGTTCGATCGTTTCGAACACCTTGCGCATTGCCGGGCACGCACCAATGATGTCGTCAAAACTATAGGGCCGCTCGACCTGCCGGCGCAGCAATTCGTATTCAGCTTCTCGGCGCCGTCCGCTGAGCAAGCGCTCGGCGCTGGCCGCCAACAATTCCAGATCTAGCGGCTTGGCCAGATAATCGGCGGCTCCCAGGCGAAGGCTGGCCGTGGCCGATTCGAGATTGGGCGCCGTGGTCACCACGATGATCGGCAATTCGCGATCGATCTGCCGGGCGGTCGCGAGCAATTCGAGGGCCCCCGCGACGTTTGGCTCTACGGCGTCAGGCTCAATGTCGGCGATCAACAAATCGAAGGGGCTGTTGCGTAGTTTCGAGATCGCCTGTTCGGCGGATGAGACGAAACAGAACTCCGGAGAATCCAGCGCCGACAGGGCCGCTTGATAGCGCTGGGCCGCGTCCCGCTGGGCGTCGACGACGAGAATGTGAGGCTTCTTCATGACGGTCTTCAAGCTACGGTGCTCGCCAGCACTGCTGAAACATACTCGCTCTGCCCAGACGCGCAAAGCGGTCCGCCTGAATCGCTGCACCCGTTTAGCTTCGGCCCTGAGCGGCGGCTCGTCAATTGCCGCAAGGGTAAAACGGCCAGAAATGGCCTCCGTGCATCGCACCGGGGGTTTGTTTATACTAGGCGAGTTGAACGGGCCCACCGACCTTCGGCGTCCTTGCCACTCTCTCGTTTTGTCCCACCCTCCGCGAGGCACTTTTTCCATGAAACGGTTTCGGACCACGCTTCGTTTGAGCGTTTTATTGATTGGCGCTGTTTCAATCAGCACGGTCCTCCTGACGCCGGCCGCACGGGCCGCGGACCCCGCGCCGGCAACCCCGGGGCGTTTCAAGCCGCTCGCTGGCTTTGCCGTCCAGGAAGTGGTCACGCCCGGCGCTACCGGTTCGCTGGTGGCCATGACGTTCAACGAAGCGGGCGACATTCTGGCCTCGCGCGAACGAGGACCGCTGTTGCTGATCCAGGACAAAGACCACGATGGCAAGTTTGAAACGATCGGCACGTTTTGCGACCAGGTCACGAATTGCCAGGGCATATTGGCGCTTGGCGGTCACGTGTTCGCCATCGGTGAGGGCCCTTCGGAAACTGCTTTCTACCGACTAACTGATGCCGACAACGACGGCAAAGCAGAAAAAGTCGAGGCCCTGTTCAAGTTCAGAGGCCGCATGGGCGAGCACGGCCCGCACGCCCCGGTCTTGGGCCCCGACGGGTTGATCTACATCATGATCGGCAACCACGCCGGTCTGGAAAAACCGCCCGCCTCGACGAGCCCTCACCACAATTTCTACAACGCCGAGTTGATCACGCCCAAGTATGAGGACGCCAATGGCCATGCGGCCGGCATTCAAGCCCCGGGTGGCATCGTCGTTCGCACCGACACCAATGGCAGCTTTGTCGAGATGTTCGTCGGCGGATTTCGCAACGCCTACGACCATGCGTTCAATCGCGATGGCGAATTGTTTACGTTCGATTCGGACATGGAGTGGGACACCGAGTTGCCCTGGTATCGGCCGACACGGGTCAATCACCTGATTCCCGGTGCCGAATTCGGCTGGCGGAGCGGTTGGTCCACCTGGCCTGACTATTTCGTCGACAGCCTGCCGGCCACGATTGATATCGGCCGCGGTTCTCCGACCGGAGTCGAGTTCTACGACCATCACCGTTTTCCGCCGAAATATCAGGGCGCATTTTTCATGTGCGACTGGTCGCAGGGCCGGATCTTGGCCGTGACGATGAAGCACGACGGAGGCACTTACAAAGCCCAAAGCGAAATCTTTCTGGAAGGCACGCCGCTGAACTGTTCCGACATCGACGTCGGCCCCGACGGCTGGCTCTATTTCTGTGTCGGCGGCCGCAATACGGCAGGATCGATTTACCGACTCGTTGCCGAATCGCCGACGTCGGAGCCAGCCGCACCGACCGGCATTCAGCGCGCCATTCGTCAGCCGCAACTTTCCAGTGCCTGGTCGCGCCGCGCCGTTCGCGAGGTGAAAAAGCAGTTGGGCGACGCTTGGGGACCGGGTCTGGTAGCCATGGCCGTCAACGCCCAGGCTCCCGCGGCCGATCGCGTACGAGCGTTAGATCTCATGCAGCTCTTCTCGCCCGAGCCGGCTAACACGCTCTTGGTGCAATTGACCGGCGACAACAATGCTGACGTGCGCGCCAAGGCCACGTACCTCTTGGGCATTCATGCGACTCCGACTTCGAACGCTCGGCTCGTGCAATTGCTCGACGATGTGGATCCCACCGTGCGCCGTCGAGCGTGCGAGGCACTAGTGCGATCGCGGCACGCGGCGCCCGTCGACAAGCTGCTGAAGATCGCGGGCGAGCCCGACCGGTTCGTAGCCTGGGCCGGCCGGCGAGCGCTCGAGCAACTGCCCAAGGAGCAATGGCAATCGACCGTCTTGTCGTCCGCGAACGTGCGAGTCTTCATCCAAGGTTCGGTCGCGCTGATCACGATGAACGCAGATCGCGCGACGGCTGGATCGATTCTGGCCGAAGCCAACAAGTGGCTCAACAAGAATCTGAGCGATGGCGATCTGCTTGACTTGCTCCGCGTCACCGAATTGGCGATCCATCGCGGAGATTTCAAAGGCGAGGAACAGCGTGAACTGCGAACTCAGATCTCCGCCCGCTTTCCCACCGACGATTATCGTATCAACCGCGAGCTGCTTCGCAACCTCGTCATGCTGCAAGATCCCACGCTGGCGCCGCGGCTGGTCAAGCAATTGCAAACCAAGACCGCGATGGAAGAACGAATTCAGGCGGCGGTGTTAGCGCGCTTTCTTGTCGTCGGCTGGACGCCCGAGTTGCGCACACAGTTGCTCGATTTTTATGTGCTTGCTAGGACGCTCGAAGGAGGCAACAGCTACAAAGGCTATTTGACCAATGCGGCCAATGATGTCGTCAAGAACATGCCGCTTGCCGAGCAGCTTGCGCACATCAACAACGCCGCCAAAGATCCGGGCCCGGCATTGTCGATCGTGCAAAACCTGCCCGTCAATTTGCCAGGCGATCTACTCTCGGCACTGCAAAAGCTCGACATGCAACTTGCCGCCAACAAGTCGCCGGCAGCGCGCGAGTTGGCCAAGGCGACGATCCTGGCATTGGGTCGTGGTGACGAAACCGCGTTGCCTTATTTACACGAGGTTTTCGAAGCGGCCCCCAATCGCCGGCAAGACGTGGCGCAGGCGATCAGCACTTTTTCCGCGACCAAATCCAAGCGCGAAGTCGACTGGCCGTTGCTGGTGCGCTCGCTAGCAGTTGTCGACGGTTCGGCGGCGCGCGACGTGTTGCGGGCACTCTCCAAGTTTCCACAGAAGGACGACAAGCCCCAGGACCTGCGGCAAGTGATTCTTTTGGGCTTGAAACTGGGCGATCAAGGCGGCACTGAAGCCTCGGCACTGCTAGACCACTGGACGGGCCAGAAGTTATCGCCCCCCCGAACTGCCCCACAGGTGGCGATGGCCGCCTGGCAGAAGTGGTTTGCCGAGAAATACCCCACTCAGCCCGAGGCTGTGTTGCCGGTCGAGGCGGCTGGCACCAAGTGGACCTTCGCGCAACTACTCGATCTGCTGGGCAGTGAAGAAGGCTCGCAAGGAAACGTCGATCGCGGCTCGGTCGTCTTCGAAAAAGCTCAATGCGTCAAATGCCACCGTTATGGAATCCGTGGCGAAGGGATCGGGCCGGACCTGTCGAACGTTAGCAGCCGTTTCCAGAAAAAGGAAATCCTCGAGTCCGTAATCTTTCCGTCCCAAGTCATCTCCGACCAGTTCGCTGCCAAATCGGTGATCACGAGCGACGGCAAAACCTTTACCGGCCTGGTCGGGCCAACCGGCGATGGCGTCGTCGTGCTGCAAGCCAACGGCGAAAAAGTGAACGTCGCCAAGAGCGACATCGACATGATCGTCCCGAGCAAACAATCAGCCATGCCCGACAATCTATTCAACACGCTTACCTTGGTGGAAATTGTCGATTTGTTCGCATACCTGGGCAAACCGGTGGCGAAATAGATGATTCGTTCATGACCGAATGAGTTTGTCGCCATAGCCTAGGAGCTTGCCTGCTGTGCCCAATAACGGCCTGAAGAGCATGCCGTTGCGGCCTTGCACGACAGCCGGCATTTTGTTGTTTGGCTCGTGCGTAGGGTCGGCGCTCTTTGGGGGATTGCACCATCATGCACGTGCGCAGCCGGCCGCGAACGTCGATGACGACGAGAATCCTTATCGAAGCGGGCTGATCGCGCGCTACGTGGGTTCGGATGGCGTCGAGCACACCCGCCTGGAAGAGCAAGTTTCGTTTTCTTGGGGCGATACTCCGCCTGACCGACGCGTGCCCGCGGGTTCTTTCCAGGCAACCTTTCAGGGTCATTTGCTGATTCAAACGCCCGGCAAGCATCGGCTGCGCGCGTTCAC
>JAYVCO010000641.1:0-9505 GCA_043749935.1 Planctomycetia bacterium | reverse complement strand
CCGACCGGGCGGAAGGTCGTTGGCCATCGCCCTCAAGCCGCCACTCATTGGCAAACCCACGATGGCCAGTTGAGAGATATAGCTGGCCAGTTCGACGCTGTCCGCTGCGCTCAAGCGAGATGAGTTTTCAGGCGTGCTCGCAGCCATAGAGATTTCGGCCATTGTGCAGCCGCGCGCGGCCAGAAGCTCTTTGGCTGCCAGCGAGTCGGCTGCGGTCACGGTGCCCGTGATCGTGCGGCCTGTGGCGTCGACAGCGGTATACGCGAAATTATTCACGGCTTGATCCGCATGTTGGACCCAAGGTTTCCACTGAGCATTTCCATCAACGCTGAAAACGGCAGGAAAATCGTCAAGGCGTAGCCGGCCACTACCAAACTGCCCACGGCCACCGTCAGCCACATCGGCAGGTAATCTCGCAGCCACTGCGAGTCGCGCGCGATCTGCCGGCGACAAGTCCCGGCCAGGTGCCGCGCCGTGGCGACGAACGCCTGCTGAGAGCTTCCGCACGAGACTAGCCAGGCCAGCAACGGAGGAAAGGGTTCCAAGGTTTTCCAATCCACGTTGGACATGCCTCCCTGCTTCAGCGATTCCGAGAGCTTGATCGACGCTGCCCTCAGCCGCCGGTCGCCGGTACACTCGGCCGCCAGCACGACCGCCTCGTGCAGAGGAACGTCGCTCTCGACGAGCACCGCCAGAATCTCGGCCAAGGAGGCCGCCCGAGCATTTTGCACCACGCGGCCAACCACGGGGATCCATCGCAGCCAGCGGCCCGCTGGCCCCGTATCGACGACCATTGCGCGACGCGTCTGAAACCACCATGCCAGTATTACCAGGAGCACGATCAAAGGCGGGATCAGCGCCCAAGGAGTCCGACCCAACGATGTCAGTTGCGCAAGAGAGGCCCAGAATTTGGGCGGCCTGTTTTCGTACAGGGTCAAAATTGCCACGACAAAGTTTGTTGCCAACAATGCAAAGAGAGCGTAGCCGATCAGGAACACGGTCAAAGGATAAAGGATCGCCAGGCCGACGGCTGCTCGAACTTCGCGCAGATGACGCGCGGTGTGTGACATGGACTCGAGTGCGACTGGCAATCGGCCGGACTTCAGGCCGGCCGAGACGATCGCCTTATACACTGGCGGAATTTGGTTGTGTTCGGCAAAGAACTGGGGCAGACCTTGTCCCTGTTCGATGGCCGCTTGCAGCCGCTTGACCAGGCGGCCAAGTTCGCCAGGCAAATCGCGAGCCCAGCCGGCCAGCCCCAATTCGAGCGGCACACCAGCTCGCACCAGCCCCGCGATCTCGTCGTTCAGCGCGACAAGATCCTCCAGCGATATGCTTTTGGACACGAAGTGTTCCCGTTCAACAGCTTCGGCCGCTCCCCTGTTCTGACTCGATCGGCGGCCTGCAACTGTTCAGTCGGTAGTATAAGGTGGCTCAAGAGCGCAATGCCAGCTAATGCCGAGCTTATGCCGAGGGATTCTTGGAAAAACCGAGCACTCGGCGAACTTCGGCCGGGCTGGTAATACCCTGCTCGATCGCCAGGACTGCCCGCGCCCAGCGATCAACCATGCCGACGTCCCGGGCAAGTTGCTCCAAGGTAGCGACGTCGGACCGGGCCAGTACGGCCTGGCTGAGCGAATTCTGGTCCATTGTGAGCATCTCGGCGAGCAGGGTGCGCCCCAGATACCCCGTGCCCGCGCATTCAGGGCATCCCACGGCCACGCGTGCTTGGCTAACCGGCAGCCCGAGCAGTTCCTCGATGCCGCGGCTCTCGCGAGAGCACTGGCAAAGTCGGCGCACCAGGCGCTGAAAGACGATCGCCAGCACACCGCTGCGCAGAATGTAGGGTTCAATGCCCATGTCCAACAACCGACCCACGGCTTCGGCCGCGCTGCCGGCATGGAACGAACTGAGCACGAGCTGGCCGGTGAGTGAAGCCTGAAGGGCGACTTCGGCCGTGACGCGATCGCGAATCTCGCCGACCATGATCACCTGTGGATCTTGACGCAGCACACTGCGCAGGCCGCTGGCCAGGTCGAAGCCGGCCGTCGGGTTGATCTGCGACTGGGCGACTCCCGGAATGGCCATTTCAATCGGGTCTTCGAGCGTGACGATGCTCCGCGCGGCCACTCGGTCGCCGGCCAATTCATAGAGGCACGCGTAGAGCGTGGTCGTTTTGCCGCTGCCGGCGGGTCCGGTGATCAGAATGGCTCCCGATGTTTCGGCCAGATATTGCCGCAAGCGAGTCAAGATCTCGTCGGGCAATTGCAATTCGGCCAGATCGCGATACTTCAATTGATGATTGAACAGTCGGACGACCGCGCGTTCGCCATAGAGAGTCGGAAACGTGCTCACACGCACTTCGAGAGCCGCGTCCTGGGTGCGAATACGTCCTTCTTGTGGAACATCGTTGCGATACGTCAGCAGATCGGCCATTACCTTGAGCCGCGCTATGACGTTGGCCGCCACACCCGGCGGAAACGTGCCCAACGGAATCAACACTCCGTCGACCCGCCAGCGCAACTCCAAACCATCAGGCGTCGGTTGCAAGTGCAGATCGCTCGCGCCTCGCTTTCGACCGGCGGCCAACAGCGTGTCGACAAATCGCGAGGCATACTGCGCGTCGGCCGGATCGAGCGAAGAAAGAGAGCCGGCAAGTTGGTCGTACAAGAGGAAACTTAGCCTCATGCCGGAGGTGTTTTAGAATCCCCTCGCCCTTTGTGAGAGGGTTAGGGTGAGGGAGCTCGAATTGGCGGGTCAAATCAACCATTCGCCCTCATCCCAACCTTCTCCCAGGGGGAGAAGGGGCGTTGAGTGGCTCAATTAGACCAGATATTCCTTGATCTCCTTGATATCTTCGTCCATTCCGGCATGTTTCAGGTTGAGCTTGTCCAGGCTGTCGATGCCCAAGCCAATCTTGATGCCGTGTTGGATGAATGGATTCTCCCAGATCGAGAACTTCTGCAAACGGCGCTCGGTGCCATAACGCTTCAGCACGGCCACGCCGGTCACGTCTGCTGCGATCCGATCGCGGCTGGCGACAACTAGTTTCGGATCGACCGAATCGCCGTGCGACGGGCCGCCAAACACGAAGCTGCGCGTCCCGTCGAGAATATTTAGCGCCGGTGTGATACCCAGGTTCAGCTCGGCGACGCGATTGACCATCGGCGAGACTTCTTCGATGTCTTCCTTGCGCCCCTCGGGACCCAAACGGCGGCGACTGCCCGATGCCTTCTGGTCCGTCAGACTCGAATTGCCTTTGAACGATCGGTGAAATTCCATCCTCGTGCGATGATGGCTCATGCCCACGAAGGCTTTCATCGACATCGTGAACCAGGCCTGAAAATGCGTTTTGATCACCGGCACGTTGATCACGTGGTCGACAGCGAATAGCAATTCGGCCAATTCGAAACCATTGGGCCAGTGCTCGGCTTTCTCCGGCTTAATCTTGCGCCACATTTCGGTGTCGGGCTTGCGGCCGAGTTTTTCCAACTCTTCCTCGCAGTCCTCCAGGCCCACGGCCACGACCGGCGCCTTGAAATCGCTGATGGCCTGATTGACCGAATCCAAGTGCCCGACGCGCTTCATGACGTCGACGGTCTTGGGCGTCTTAGTGTCGAAGATCGGAGAGAAGCTGCGGTCGGCCACGATGATTCGCTTGGGGCCACGCTCAGACACCAGTTTGATGACCGCGTAGAGCACTTCGGGACTGGTCGTCGTCGGGTTGGCCACGGCGCCCGTCACGTTGGGCTTGATTAGCACGGTTTGGCCGGCCTTGATAAAGTCCATTCCGCCCGCCAGCTCCACGGCCTTGCGGACCGCTTCTTCCATGTTCGAGCCGCGTGCGATGCCCACATCGGCCCGGGCCGGACCGGCCGGCTTGTCTTCGCCGTATGCCAGTTTTGGCAAAATCAATGAGCTCGACATGCCCGCGGCCAGCGAGACGCCGCCCACCTGCTGCAAGAATTTACGACGATGCGGACAGATGCGCAAATGTGCCATGATGAACCCCACAAAAAAGCCCAAAGAAGGCGGTAAGGCAGTCGAGATCTCCGGCTATGGCGCCGATTGTAACCAATTCTCCAGCTCGATGCGAAGTGCATCGACCCGCTTATTCAAGCCAGCGGCCTTGTCGGCCGGGATTTCCTTGACGGTATGGACGACCTGCATGGTTTCCGTTCGCAGCCCCGCCACTTCTTTTTGGAACTTTGGGGGGACTGGCTCCGACTTCAAAAGGTTCTTTTTTCGAACCTGCCGCAGCACGCCCCACAGCCGATCGTTTTCCCTCACCACGCTGGCAATGTTCGGAAATCGCTTTTCCAAATTGTCGTGGCAATCGCCGCACATGGCCGCCAGCTTGAAATCGGCGGGCGGGTTGCCAATGTCGTGATTGCCGTGGCAATCGAAGCACATCGGATACTCCGTGTTGATCCGCTTGCTGAAGTCCCATTGATGCGGCCCGGCGGCCAGGGCCTCGGCCGCCTCGGTGTGGCAATCGCTGCAACCGGCGATGTGGGCACTTTTCTTGGTGCCAATGAAGCCGAACTCTCCCTCGTGGGCCTTCACGTCGTCCACGTTGTTCCCGCCATGGCAGTCATAGCAGGTCATGTCGTTCAGATCGTGGACGCTGCGGACAAAGTTCTTCGCCGCGGCTGTCAGTTCTCGGCCGGCCGTTAAATGGCACGCCACGCAATTCGATCCGACCCTCGGCAGCGGATACGCCTCGGGCCAGTTTTTTGGCGCCACCAGGGTTTTACGCGCCGGTTCGCCTTCGGGCTTGGTCTTGGCGTCTGCCTTGGCTTCGCCGGCGACCATATAAGTCGACGTTCCCAGCAGGATTGCTCCCGAGACGCACACCAGCATCGCCGAGATATGTCTTACTTCCGCAGGTTGAAGGCTTCGCGACCCGCGGAACAAAAGTCCTACGACAGCGAGCATGAAACCGGCCAGCACCAGCGCAAACGACAGTATTTCCACAAACCGTCTCCAAACAGCGCCGTCGCCAGTGCTTAAGTCGTGAGGCCTTTGGCGCTTATGAATCTTTAAGGCTACTGGCTGCCAACCTGCCAGTCAAGAAAGATCCTGCTGTTTTGCCGCCTCGCACTGGAGTTTCAGTCCCAAGCGCCTTCCGGAATCGGTTTGGCCTCGACGATTTCGACGCTGATTTTTTCTGGTCCTTGCACGATGAAACTTTTCATTTTCGTCTCCGGGCGTTCGGCAATCGGCTCAATGATCTCGACGCCAGCGGCCTTCATTCGATCATAGACTGGTTGAATGTTGCGGTAGGAAAACGCAATCCGGTCGATCGGGCGCCCCTTGGTCGGCTGGATCTCCTTGAGCGGTTCGTCGCGCCACCAAGGTGGAGCCGGGGTTACGTCGGGCTTGCCGAAGAAAATCATGGTCACGTTGTCGCATTGAATCACGTTGATCCAAATGCCGGCCAACGTTGACATATCGCCTTTCGGCTTTTCACGCCTCGGCACGCGCGGTTTCAGACCCAAGTGCTTGGCGTACCAATCGACCATTTCGTTGACGTCCGTCGCGAAGAAATGAACGTGGGCAAAGCGGTGGTGACCCATCGTGTTGATCTCGATCAATTCCTTGTCGGGCCCATTGATGTACATGTAATAGTTGTCGGGCCCAGTCAGCGGCGAAAGCGGCGTATGGATATCGACGTTGTGTCGCTTCCACCATTCGTATTCGTTCTTGACGTCCACGCCCCCCCAACCGATGTGCCAGATGCCAGTGTTCAGCTTGCTATCCGCGGGCTGGTCGACCTTGTTGAACAACAGAAATGATTTCTCGACAAACAGGGCGTCCGCCACGCCGCGGAACTTGATGGGACTGGCGCCGAACACACGGCTGTAGAACTGAATCGATTTCTGTGGATCGACCGAGTTAATCGTCACATGATGGAAGCGCGCCGGCTCGACATCCTCAGCCCACAGAAGCGGTTTGCTCGAGCTGATTCCCAGCACCGCGGCGAGCACCCAGATACAACGAGAAAGGAACTTCATCGATGGTTCTCCTGAAATCAAAGCGCTGAAAAACTAAAAGGCCAGCGGCGGATCCGCCATCCACTCAGGCGCGCGAGAAAAAACACGCGTCTGGTGCAAGCGGCTGACTCCGCCACGAGCCGCACGGAGAGTTGGGCCCAATATACTCGCCCGCTTGCCGCGATGCACTAATTCCCAAACGGCAATTCGGCCAACTTTGGCACATTCCTGGCCGCAAATAATGGACTTCCGTCCGCGCATTCAGTAGGCTGGCGGGTTGAGAGCGGGGTCTGCCGGGCCTGGCTTTCGCGCCTCACGCCGCTCCGCGGCGCCTACCCAGCCCAGTCTCGCCCCGGAATTTGTCGAGCCCACCAAAAATGAGCGCACGCCGAATACTGGCCGGCTTCGTCCTGGCGATCAGCGGAATCGCGGCGCCCGCAATGTCGATGGCCGACGAACGCGACGCGGCAGAGTACTTCGAGCAGCAGGTGCGGCCGCTGCTTGCCGCCCACTGCTGGAAGTGCCATGGCCAGGAAAAACAAAAGGCCAGCTTGCGGCTCGACTCGGCTGCGGCTATCGCCACTGGTGGTGACTCAGGCCCCGTCCTCGTGCCGGGCGATCCCGAGCACAGCCCGATGGTTCAAGCCATTCGCTACGCGGATGACCCCAAGATGCCGCCGGACGGCAAGCTCGCCGACGCTGAAATCGCGGTGCTGACCAATTGGGTCCGAAGCGGGGCGCTGTGGCCCAAGTATCCAGACCAGGTGGAAGGTGGCGACGACGCGCTGGCGGCACTGCTCGAGCGAGAGCCGCCCGTCGGCAAAACGGACCCGTTGTGGGCAATGCGCCCGGTGCGCGATCCGCCGCCCCCACAAATCGCCTCACAACCTGAACCCAAGTCGGTCGTCGATCGGTTCATTCTCGCCGAGTTGGAAAAACGTGGGCTCTCGGTGGCCCCGCAGGCCGATAGACGCACGCTCATCCGCCGCGTCTATTTCGACCTGGTTGGGCTGCCGCCGCCGATCGAGGAAGTCGAGCAATTTGTCAACGATCCGGCGCCAGACGCCTTTGCCAAACTTATCGACAAATTGCTCGCCACGCCCCAATACGGAGAGCGTTGGGGCCGGCACTGGTTGGACGTTGCTCGCTACGCCGACAGCGGCGGCTTTGAAACCGATATCTATTTTCGCAACGCCTGGCGGTATCGCGATTACGTCGTCAAGAGTTTCAACGACGACAAACCGTATAGCCGGTTCGTCCAAGAGCAGATCGCGGGGGATGAGATTTGGCCCGACGATTTGTCGCTGTCCGGCAGCTATGTGATGGCCAAGGAAAAGATCGAGCACCTTGAAGCTCGAATCGGCACTGGCCTGTACACGCTCGGGCCACAGATCCATGAGTCGAACATGGACGCCAAGAAGCTCGACAACGAGCGCCTGACAGATTGGGCCGATACGACAGGCGCTGTGTTTCTGGGCCTGACGATCGGCTGCGCTCGGTGTCACGATCATAAATTCGACCCGATTTCTCAGCGCGACTATTACGGCTTGCAGGCCGTTTTCGCAGGCAGCAAGGAAGTCGAACTGCCGCTGGTGAACGGCATGGAAATCGCTGACTTCAAGCAGTTCTACCCGCGAATTCTGGCGATCGACGAGGCTCGCCGGGCCTATCGGCTGTTCGAGAAGCAGGTTTCTGGCCGGAAGCTGACGGCGGAGGAAGAAAAGCAGAAGCAAGATTTGCGCGACAAAATCGCGGCCGCCGTGCTGGCCTTGCCCGACGCCGCCGCCTCGTCGCCCGGAGACCGCTTTGACGGTCTGATGGAGATCCCTGTCGCAAGCGTGCTCGGCCACCTCGATGCGTCACTCGTGGCGCCAGTGCATATTCTGAATCGGGGCGACCTGGATCGGCCCAAGAAGCGTGTCGCGCCCGACATTCCGGCGGTTTTGCGCCATGCAACCGGCTATCGCGAACCGCTGGAAGGATCGTTGACGAGTCGCAAGCAACTGGCGCTCTGGCTCACGTCGAGCGAGCATCCACTCTCCGCGCGAGTGATGGTCAACCGCGTCTGGCAGTGGCATTTTGGCGCGGGTTTGGTCGCGACTCCCAACGATTTCGGCAAGATGGGAGTGCCACCGAGCCACCCGGAATTGCTCGACTGGCTGGCGTGCCGGTTCGTAGAGCAAGGCTGGAGCGTCAAGCAATTGCACCGGCTGATCATGCTCTCCGACGTTTATCAGCGCGCAAGCGCTTATGAAAGCGCAGAGAACTCTGGCAAGGATGCCAACAATCGCTATCTGTGGCGGATGAACCGGCGTCGTCTCGAGGCCGAGGCGCTGTGGGATTTCGTTCACTCGACCGCCGGGACCCTCAATCTGAAGCTCGGTGGTCGCCCGGTAGTGCCTCAATTGGCCGAGGATGAGATTTCCGCTCTGCGCGAGCCGTGGCAATGGACCGTCTCAGCCGACGCCAAAGAGCATACTCGTCGTGGGCTGTACATTTTGGTGCGACGGAATTTCCGCTTCCCCATGTTTGAGGTGTTTGACGTCCCCATCAACTCGGTCAGCAGTGCCAAGCGCGACGTCACGATTGTCGCGCCTCAAACCCTATGGTCGCTCAACAATCAGCGAGCATTCCGGCAAGCGCAGGAATTTGCCGGGCGCGTTGTGCGCGAAGCCGGTCCCGATTTAGCTGCCTGTGTCAATCGCGCTTGGGCCGTGGCTCTGAGCCGAACGCCGAGCGACACCGAGAAATCAGAAGCACTGGCGCTGCTCGATCGACTGTCGAGCGGCACTTCCCAGGGCTTGCCGCTCGAGAATCCTCCGGCCGAATTGAGCAAGCTCCCACCCGAACGCGCCGCCGCGCTAGCCAAGCTCTGTCTGGCGATCTTTAATCTCAACGAGTTCGTGTTTATCGATTGAGTCCGAGCGAGGGGGGTTGGATTAGAAATGAAATCGACTTGCTGCCATCGGTATGAGCCCGTATTGTCGCGCCGCCAGGCGCTGGTGCGCTCGGGCAACGGCGTGGCGGCGATCGCGCTGGGGTCGCTGTTGGCTCGCGACGGAGCGCTGGCGGCGGCCATCGGCGCCGCGCCTCTGGACGACAACCCGCTCGCGCCCAAGCAACCGCACTTCCCAGCCAAAGCCCGGGCCGTGATCTCGCTGTTCATGCAGGGCGGGCCGAGCCAGATGGACACCTTCGACCCCAAGCCAGAACTGCAAAAGCTCGACGGCAAGCCCTTGCCCGAAAGTTTCAAATCCGACGATTTGAAGCTTCAATTCATGTCCGCCGCTGGTAGCACCTTGATGGGCTCGCCGTTTCCGTTTCAGAAACATGGCAAGTCAGGCTTGGAAATCTCGGATCTGTTTCCCAATCTGGCCCGTCATGCCGATGACCTGGCCGTGATCCGCTCGATGACCAGCAAGGTCAACGAACACGCGCAGGGCAATTACTTCGCGCACACCGGCTTTCCCTTCATGGGTCACCCGAGCGCGGGCGCGTGGGTTAGTTAT
>JAYVCO010000640.1:0-3038 GCA_043749935.1 Planctomycetia bacterium | reverse complement strand
CATTCTCAACTCGCCTCGCAACCTTCGACAGCCCAACCACCTACCGCTGCTAGCGACAACATCCCGCTAGCAAGAATTTGTGGGTAATGACAAGGCCGTAGGCGCAGACTAGTGATATTCCGAGTGGTCACTTTGAGTTGGTCGTCGGCCAGATATTCGGCGTCGATACGCGAGACTTGCCAATGTTCTTTCAAGCCCAGCGCTTCGACCCAGTGTATCTTGTTGTAACGCAAGGTGCGTGTTTGCAACGCGATGGTTGGCAAGCGGCGGTCGCGCCCTTTGGCTGCGGCGGCCTGCATTTGCCGCATGATTTCCTCTAGCGACGCCTCGGAGTACTTGTGCTCCATCCCCGGCCCAATCAGGTGCGTGAGCGTATGCCCTTGCTCCTGAAACGCCTCCGCCATGAAGTCCGCCGCGTCCTTCTGCTTGTCGAGCTCGCCGCTGTAGGCCGCGACGGGCAGGTTGAATAGATTACGCACGTACTTGGGCACGTCGTAGACGCCCCATAGCGTTTGCTCGTAAGCCGGAGGGTACTTGTCAGGGGTCAGTCGCGTGTAGCGAGCGACGTCGACAAATCCGGCGCCGGCGTGAACGGCGGCCCAATGATCGGCGTAATGGGCTCCCAGGTGCCAGGCGCCCGCTCCACCCATCGAAAAACCCATCAGCACCACGCGGTCAGCATCGATTGGATACCGCGCGGTCACCGATTCGACTGCCTCCAGAACATCGATTTCAGCGGCGGATTTCCAGCCCAGGCAACTTCGCCCAAAGGGATGCAAGACAATCGCGTTCTCAGGACGAATTTGGCCGCCTTGCCGCTGCCGTTCGTCGATAAACTGTAAATCGGTCAGCTTGTCGTTGCGACCATGCAGCCACACATAGATGGGCACCCGGCGATTCTGTTCGAGATTCTCGGGAATCACCAGGCCATAGGGCTGCACCGAGTTGTCGACCTGAGAGCGATAGCCGCGCACCACCAGCCCTTGCTCGGAAATCCACGAAAAAGTGCCGGCGGCCAATTCGTCGAGACGCTGGGTCGCACTGTCGAGGTGCTGCTGCGCAACCGCCACGTCCTGCGGCCGGTAGAATTCTGAATTGCGTAACGCCAGCGAAACGGCTTTGGTAAAAATCTCGACGTCCGCAAAGAGATCGCGTCCCCCCGTCGATCCCGCCATTGCCTTTATATTTAGTCTTGGTTTCGATGCCGCAATCCGTTTTTCCAGGCGATCGAGCCCGGCTTGAAGCTGCTCGCGATTCGCCTCGGAAATCGTAATGCCGCTCGGCGGAAGTTGCCGTGGAATCGGCGGCCAATCTTCCGCCGCGACAAACCCGCACCATAGGACCGCAATGAACAGAACCACGCTCTGCTTCATTTCAACTTTGCCTCCGCCGACAGGGCAGAAAACAAGCCGGCAACCTTTGGCGGTTACCGGCTTGCTTTGGAAAATCGATTCTTGCAACGCAACGAAGTGCGATTACAACACGTTCGTCAAACCCGGCACCGGCAACGCGTAGAGTCCGTTGGCGTCCGGGAGCGACTTGGGAGTCGCACTAAATGAAAACTCGTCGGGCGCGAGGTTGACCTGCGAGTTGATCGCGTCATCCCAGGCGATTTCCTTTCCAGAATACGTACACATCCGGCCCAAAATGGCGGTCATGCTGCTCTTGGCGCCCGCTTCGGCCTCGTTATAAGGTCTACCCGCGCGGATCGCCGCGAACAAATCATCGTGTTCGACCTGGTACGGATCCGGCTTGGCTCCGCGATAGCGCCAAGATTCGCTTCCGGCTACCTTGATCGTGCCACTGCCAAAATCGGCGGTCCCTTTCGTGCCCTGTGCGTGTTCCGAAACGCTATTCCAGCAGTTGGGGATATGACGGCATTGGCTGAACGTCCGCGAGCCGTCGGCATACTCGAATTCCACCGCGTGGTGATCGAACGTTTCGCCATACTCCTTGCCTTTGCGCACCTGGCAACCGCCCATGCCGTTGGCCTTGATCGGGTAGTCGTTTTTCAGCCAGTTGATCACGTCCATGTTATGGATATGCTGTTCGACGATGTGATCGCCGCAGATCCAAGTGAAGTAGTACCAATTGCGCATTTGAAAATCCATTTCGCTCTGGCCGGGCTTGCGCGGGTGGACCCAGGGGGTCGAGCCATTCCAATAAATGCGCGTGGTCATGATGTCGCCGATAGCACCGTCCTGCAAACGTTTGATCGTCTCGAGGTAGATGTTCTGATGGCGACGTTGCAGACCCACGCCGACCGCCAAGCTCTTGCGCTTCGATTCCTCGGCAGCCGCCAACACGCGGCGCACACCGGGAGCGTCGGTCGCCACGGGCTTTTCCATGAACACGTGTTTGTTGGCGTTCACGGCGGCCTCGAAATGGATCGGGCGAAAACCCGGGGGTGTGGCCAGAATCACGAGGTCGGGCCCAGCTGCCAGGGCCTTTTGATAGGCATCGAATCCGACGAACCGCCGGTCCTCGGGCACGTCGATCCGATCTTTCAATCCCTCTTGTGCCTGAAGGTTTTTCAGACTCTTCTCCAGATTGTCTCCATACGCGTCGGCCATCGCGATTAGCTTGACCTTGCCGTGGGTCTTGAGTGCCTGGTTGGCCGCGCCCGTGCCGCGTCCACCACAACCGATCAGCGCGATTTTGATCTCGTCGTCGCCCGCGGCATGCGCGCTGCGAGCAATCGAGAGATTCGCGACCAAGGCTCCGCCCACCAGCGCGGCCGTGGAATTTTTTAGGAAATCACGACGTGAAGCTGGGTTTGAGTTCAACGGGGAAGAGGACGGATCACTCATGGCCTGTCTCCAGTGCTAGGGAGTTGTATTAACGATAGGTTTCGAGTCGCCGGCACTATTCGGTTGCTCCGGCGTCCCAGATCTTGGCTTTCTCCGCGTCCGAAGGCTCGTGTAGCGGACGGACGATACGAAATCCTAAAAACAGCGCGTCGGTAAAATACCAAATACTCTGCGGCAACTGCGGGTCTTGCTGCTTCCACTCCTTGCTCGATCCACGACGCGCAGCCA
>JAYVCO010000639.1:0-2177 GCA_043749935.1 Planctomycetia bacterium | reverse complement strand
GAATTGACGCGCTTTCGAGCGAACGCCCTGCAATGCGGGGCCGCAAGCCGTCAATTTTCAGCCATTTTCTACCTGTGCAAAGGAACTTGATCATGTGGTTTACACTTCTCTTGGCGCTCGTCTGGGGCCTGGGTGCCCCGGCCGCGCCGCAATCGACCTGCACGGCGAGTGAAGCTTGTGCCTGCGCAGCCTGTCCCGACTGCGGACCGACCTGCGCCTGTCCGGGCCGCACGTGCTGCATCTAAGCAGCGAACCGTTTGAGTGCAATCGAGAGCACGACGGGCCGGGGCCAACGCCCTGGCCCGTTTTTTCCGCAATACGACGCGCTCGCCCCAACCAATTGCAACCATTTCTGCCGCTAACGCAACGCTAATCGGTGGCCCACTTCCGCTCCTTGAAAGCTCTTCGGCATGGTCCTATAGTGGGAGCTTCGCTGGCGGCCAGACGGCTTGGGCAGGCGCTGGTGCGCGAAAGAAAAACAGGCAAATTCACGGTTCGCTAGCGAACTTTTGCTGCCCAGCAAGCGTAGCGTTGACAGTTGTGGTTTTCCGGCGGCCTGGCACGGCCCAGCCGCGGGGAACTGGGCCCATTCGCGGTTCAGGCAATCGCGGGCCGCTCTTTCCTGGCGGCTCTAGAAGGTTCTAAGCAAGGCATTTCTTATGCAGTCGTCCGATGTCGTGGTCGAAACCCGGAATCTGTCCAAGGTCTACCGTGATTTTTGGGGCCGGCAAAAGGTTCGGGCACTCAAGGCGCTCGATTTGGAAATCCGCCGCGGCGAGATTTTCGGTCTGTTGGGCCCCAACGGTTCGGGCAAGACAACCACGATGAAGCTGCTGCTGGGTCTGCTGTTTCCCACCAGCGGCCAAGCCCTAATCTTTGGCAAAGACGCCACCGATGTCTCGAAGAACGAACGCCTCGGCTACCTGCCCGAGGAGTCGTATCTCTACCGCTTCTTGAACGCGGAAGAAACGCTCGACTTTTACGGCCGGCTCTTCGACATGCCGGCCGACGTGCGAAAACAGCGGACCGCCGAGCTGATTGAGATGGTGGGACTGGCCCGCGATAAACGCCGCCAACTGAAGGAATACTCCAAAGGCATGACGCGCCGGATCGGGCTCGCCCAGGCCCTGATCAACGATCCGGAGTTGATCCTGCTGGACGAGCCCACCAGCGGTCTCGATCCGCTGGGCACGCGCGATATGAAGAACCTGATCCTCAAGCTCAAAGAGCAGGGCAAGACGGTGCTGATGAGCAGCCACTTGCTCGCCGACGTCGAAGATGTCTGCGATCGGATCGCAATTCTGCATCAGGGCGAGCTCAAGGAGCTGGGCCGCGTCGAAAGTCTGCTGAAGGTGCGCGACGTCACGCAAATCCAGGCCAAGGGGCTCAGCCCGGCCGCCGAGCAGGAAATTCGCGACGTCATCAGCCGCCACCAGGGCAGTTTGGTATCGATGGACAATCCGACCACCACGCTCGAAGAGCTGTTCTTGTCGATCGTCGAGGACAGCGAAGCCCGGCCCGGCCGCCGCGCCCGGCAAGAGACCAAGTAATCGCAACCGAGCTTCACCTCCGGCTGCCGCTCAATTCCTGACTGGCAGCCCGGTTTTTCCTCCAGCAGTTCCCCGCTAGCGGCTCAATGGTTCACGAATCTGAAATTGTCGTTTTTAGAGACTGGCTGCTGACCAAGGCGCCGCTCGGCTGTTTGTACGCCCTGCTGGTGGGTTTGGCGGCGTTGGTCGTGTGGTACCTGGTGCAGGCGTTTCGTCATGGGCCGATGGTCGGCGGCGATTTGACGTACCGGCTGACGAAGACGGCAATCGTTGAGTCGGCCCGGATTTCGCCGCGGCGGATTTACGCCCTGGCCCGGCTGGCGGTCAAGGAGTCGATTCGCCGCCGCGCACTGGCCGCAGCTCTGGGGTTGTTTATCATCGTGCTGGCGTTCGCCGGCTGGTTTCTCGATCCCTCGACGAACGATCCGGCGACCCTTTACCTGAGTTTTGTGCTCAGCTGGTCGACTCTGTTGGCCTTACTGGTGGCGCTGTTTCTCAGCGCTTTCAGCCTGCCCGCCGACATGAAGAGCAAGGTGATCTACACCATCTCAACCAAGCCGGTGCAGCCTGCCGAGATCGTGCTGGGACGCATCTTCGGGTTCGCGGCCATCGGCACGATCTTGCTGC
>JAYVCO010000638.1:0-31049 GCA_043749935.1 Planctomycetia bacterium | reverse complement strand
CGCTGACTTCCCCCTGCGCATCAAAAAGCCCGGCCAAACACGGGCCAGGCAACCACTTCCTACGCTTCCACCTCTGCTGCGTAGCGGCTTAGTTCAATGGTTCCTTTTGCGGGGAATGGCCCCTGCGACGCCCCCCACCGCCTATCTCAAAGCGGAGCGTTCCCAAGAACTCTTCTCATGAATCAAAGACCGAGGTTGCCGTAAAATTCCCCGTATTTAGCAAAGCACCGGGTGATGAAACTAGGCCCGGTAGCGTTGGGTTTGCCTTGCGTGAATCGTCATGAGTGGCACCGAGAACGGGATACAAGGATCAGCGTTTCGGACGCGTGGCAATCCCGTTGCACGACTCCGCTCCAAATGTGGCATCCGCGGGCTAAGCGGGTCGATAGGCCTGCTGCGCCGCTTCATACACCGCTTTGAGTGGCACGCCGTGTTGCTCGGCCAACTTGCGGCACGACTCGAACTCGGGCGAAAAACGGGCTGAGCCAGTCTCGAGCCAGGCCAGCATGCCTTCGACTTCTCCCCAGGGCGTTGCGACCTTGTGAACTTCTCGACGCAGTTTGCGCCTTTCGACGTTCCAGCGACGGACGCCGAGCGTGGTCGTTTCGCGGAACAGGATGGTTTCGATCGCCGGCACCTGATCGGCTCCGCAGAGCACGCTCAGCGTGACGCCGGGTCGGTTTTTTTTCATCTGAATGGCGGTCGTGTAAACATCGAGCGCGCCAGCCTCCCAGAGCTGCGCGATCGTGTAGCCGATCAGTTCGCCGCTGATATCGTCGAGATTCGTTTCGACCATGCACAAGTGTTCGTCGGCTCGCGTTTCGCTGGTCTCACCGACCAGCAACCGCAACAAGTTGGCTTGCTCCTCCAAGTCCTTCTGGCCCGCACCATAGCCGATGCGATCGATCTTCATCGCGGGCAAGGGACCAAACGCATCGACCAGCGTGGCGATGATCGCCGCGCCGGTGGGCGTGGTCAATTCGCAGAGCACGCGCGATTCGGCCAGCGGCACGCCTTTGAGCAATTCCGCCGTCGCCGGCGCGGGAATGGCGCAGCGGCCATGCGCGATTTCGACAAAACCACTGCCGGTTGGCACCGCCGAGCAGATGATTCGCTCGGCGCCCAGCAGATCCCAGCCGATCGCGGCCCCCACGATATCGGCGATCGAGTCGACGGCGCCCACTTCATGGAAATGGACCTTCTCGATCGTCGAGTTGTGGACCTTGGCTTCGGCTTCCGCCAAGCGACGAAAAATCCGATGGGCCAGGTCCTTCTGACGGACAGTAATCGAACTGCCGTCGATCATGGCCGTGATGTGGTGCAGATGCCGATGCTTGTGCTCCGGCTCGTGCTCGACCGTGATCTGCGTGGCGCGAAAGCCCTTTTTCTTGACAGGACTGGCGACCAGTCGCACGCCAGGCAGCCCCAACGTCTGAATGCCAGCATTGAGCGTTCCCAAATCCACGCCCGCATCCACCAGCGCTCCCAGCGTCATATCGCCGCTGATTCCGCTGGCACAATCGAGATAGGCGATTTTCATGAGGTTGGTACTCTTTAGCTGTTGTTTGGTTTTAGAGAGTCGTGCCGCAAGGCGTTTCGGCATTCTAAGGTTTCGAGCGTGCGGATCAATCCTGCGAGATTGTGCTGCAAAACTGCCAGCGGAGATGAGGCTCCGCAGGCTAGCTGAACGATCACAACAAAGACGGCCCCCGCCCCTACTAACCACCAACCACTGCCCACTAACCACCAATTGACCTTCTTCTCACGTCCAGCTATCATCCCGCCGCACAATTTTCATTCAGAGAGCTTGCAATTGAGCGCAGACCCAAAAGAAATCTCGCGAACCTTGCCGGCCACACCGTGGGGCTATCTGCCTCCGCGGATGCGCGTGTTGTATATCACGACGCCGCGTCGCACCGGTTCCTGGTTGGCCGAGGCTTTCGCCAGCGACAGCGCCTGCGCCGTGACTCTCGACGAGGCTGTGAGCGCTGCTCACGGAATCGCTCAAATGCGCGACCAGATCTACGACGCGGTATTGGTCAGCCACGAGCCGGGCCAATTAGATGCCCTGGAATTGGCCGAGGGTTTGCGAGCCGGCGGGGGCGAAGAGCCGCTAGTCGTGCTAGGCCAGGCCAGCGAGCAGGAAATGGCAGCGCTTACGTATGAAGCCGGCGCCGACGCTTATGTTTGCGTCAATACCGCGACCACGCGCATGCTGCTGTGGATCGTGGCACGGGCGACGGAGCGCCACAACCTGATTCGTGAAAACCGAAAATACGGGCAAGCCGATCGCCACCGTTTGCAGCAAGAGCAGCGCGAAGCCCAGATGCTGCTGGCCGAGCAACGAGGTCTGATTCGCGACGTGGGGGGTGCGTTCGATGGCCAGGCCGAGACCGACCAAGTGCCACCCGGTCATCAACCGGGTGAGTCGCTGCTGCCCGAACCGCTCAAGCAACACTACGCTCAACTGCTCCGAGCCCACGTGATCATGGGGTCCGGCAATCTGTCGGCCGAGATGGCCGCGCTGGCGGAACTGCTGGCCGACAGCGACGTAAGCTCCCCGCAGGTCATGCAATTGCACGTCGAAGTGCTCGAAGAGCTGGTTCGCGGATTGGGCAGCCGGAGCGCACGACACGTCATGGCGCGCGCCGATTTGTTGGTTCTCGAAACGTTGCTACACTTGACCGAACGGTACCGCCAACGCGGAACTGTTGGTTCTGTAGGCCGCGGACGATCCTCTCCTGTCGGGTCTTGAGCTGCCATGAGCGACGACGCAACAACGATCAATGAACTTCGGCAACTGATGGACCGGTTCGTCTCAGAGCGCGACTGGCACCAATTTCACACACCCAAGAATCTGGCGATCGCACTATCGGTCGAGGCTGCCGAGTTGATGGAACACTTCCAATGGCTCGACCCACAAGAGTCGCGGGCCGTTGCTCACGATGCGCAGAAGCGTGCTGCGGTCGGCGAAGAGCTGGCCGATGTCGTCTGTTACGCCCTGGCTTTGGCCAATGAATTGGGCATTGATGTCTCGCAAGCGGTGCGCGACAAGATGATCAAAAACGAGCGCAAATATCCGACCGACAAATATCGAGGTCGTTGGGGCGATGGCGATGGGCGAGATCGTGCGTCCACGGCCAAAGAATGATGCGGCCGACCTGCGCAGCGTTTGACCTATACAGTGCTCGAACGCGTCGCCTCGACGATCCCTCCCAAATCGCCCATGATCCGGTTCCAGTGCTCCGTGCCGAACCGATTCACCAGTTGCGATTGAGCTTGTTGCCAATAGGGCGCGGCTTTCACGAGTGCCGCACGACCGGCTTCGGTCAACTCAACCGACTTGTGTTTGCCTTTCTCGGGCAGAGTCAGACGCAACATGTCCAGCGCCAACAGCGGCCTGAGGTTTCTCGTCAGAGTCGAGCGATCCATCACTAGCTCGCGCGCCAGCCGCGCGATGCTGCTGGGTCCGAGCAACTGGCCCGTAATCAGGATCACCAGTTGCGTGGAACGTACGCCCGTGGGAGCCAGGATCTGATCGAACATTTGGGTCACACTGCGCGATGCTTTTCGAAAATTGAAGCAGGCGCAGGTCCGGGCCATTTCGGCTAATTTAGCATTATCCATCGTCGAGTCGTCGCAAGCCATATAGGTGCCCGAACGAAGAAAGGCCAGTCCTTCTTCGCGGGAAACGAAATCTCCACGTCTAGCCGAATCTGGGGGGATGGCTTACGGGCAAGCTACTGCCAAACCGATGCATCGTGCCTGGCACGAGCGGATCCCAGAAGTTGGGGACCCCGCGAGTGCCGATCCTAGTTTATTGCGCCTCTTGACCGTTCCACGATCAACAAGAAACTAGCGTTAGCAGGTCGGAAATGAAACGAAGCCGGGCGAGGCAAGCGACGTGATATTCAGACCTGGAAAGAGTTGCGGCCGCGCCCATAATGAGAAAGTATCGTAAGTCAGCCGCCAGTGCGACGCAAGTGTTTTTTCGACGGCTGCAGCCTGCCTTATTCCGACGCCCAAAGGGATTTCATGGCTACCGACAACCTCCAGCCGTATCTGACCCCCACCTGGTTCATCAATTCCGACGATCCGGAAATCGTTGAACTTTCGCGCGAAGTCGTGGGAAGCACGACCGACGAGGTCGAGCGGGCTTGTCGGCTGTTTTATGCCGTCCGCGACGGCATTCGTTACACCGCCTACAACTTGGATTTGGGCGTCGGCGCGATTCGCGCCACCGGCGTGCTAACCGCCGGAGCGAGTTGGTGCGTGCCCAAGAGCGTCTTGCTGGCCGCGGTCTGCCGGGCGACGGGCATTCCTTGCCGGCTGGGTTATGCCAATGTCCGCAATCACATGGCCACCAAGAAACTGCTCGATTTTCTCAGTACCGACGTGTTCTACTACCACGGCTACAACGAGATCTACCTGCGCGGAAAATGGGTGAAGGCGACCGTGGCCTTCAATCGCACGCTCTGCGAAAAAGCCCGGCTCGGCACGCTCGAGTTCGACGGCGTGCACGATTCGATTTACCACCCCTTCGACCTGGCCGGCCATCGCTACATGGAATATCTGCACGACTACGGACCATTCGCAGACGTGCCTTACGACGCAATCGTCGCGAAATTCCACGAGGCCTATCCCAACACTCGACCATCGCATGCCGAGGGCTCGCCTTTGGGCGGCGACTTCGAAGCCGAGATCCAGGCCGAGACCGCCGGACCGTAAGGCGTGCAGGGTTACACCGTGTACTGCATCGTGAAGAAGTCCTGTTTCATCTGATTCCAGTTCAGACTTACCAGGCCGGGCGCGGCGCCGTTGTTGATGCCCCAAGGATTGAACAACGTCACCTGGCCCGTATTCTGGTCGTAGCCAACCACTGCATAAGCATGATTGCCGACAACCGACCTGTCGACCGGATTGCTAACCGAACCGAAGGTGATTAGCTTGCCAGCGGTGAATGCCGTCACGAAGCTTTGCGTGTCCACCATTGCATAGGTGGCACCCTTCCCCGTGATTTGGCTGAGTGCGTCGAACATGTAACCGCCGCCCAGGGCAGCGTAGGTGTTATGGCCGTGGTCGCCCAGGTCGGCGCGCAACCAGCCCGATTCGTTCATTTGCGCGTACGCTTTTTCCGCTAGCGCCGTCCACAGTGGCACGTTCTTGTTTGCGGCGCTCTGACCGAGGTTGGCATAAACAAAATTGCCCTGCTTGTTGACTGGCAGCATCGAGTCGACGGTAACGTATTCGGCTTTGCCGCCGTGCTCGAAGCGAACCGTGTAGGTGCTGTCGCCATTGACGATGAACATGCTGGTGATCGAGCTCGGATTGATCAATGCCGCTTCGCCCATGCTCGCCAGGAAGTAACAGTCGCCGAGCATACCTTGGCGTACGTCTGAGTACACCGGCGAATGCGGGAAGAGGCTGCCGGCAGCTTTCACGTAGGTTGTGCCGGCCATCGCGGTCGGATGATCGGCGCCGTAGAACCACTTCTGAACCAGTTTATCGAGCTGTGCCGCACTCGACCCAGCCTGAAGATTTCCAAGGGCCGTACCTTGATAGCGAGCATTCGCCGCGTTTCCAAGAACGACGTCCTCGGCCAAATCGTCGACGTAGTCCTTGCCGGCGAAGAATGAGGATTTGCCAACAACTTGCTTCAAGTCGGAGAACTCGTTGGCCGAGACGGTGCCATCGTGCCGAACTTGCGAAAACAGCGCCAGCATCTCGGTGCGATCGACCACGCCGTCGCGCACGTCTTGAATCACAAGGCTGCGCAAGACGACGTCGTGCAGATTTGCATTGCACCAGGCGAGATCGGAATTCGTGCTACCGACCGTCTGAATCGGAGGCGGCGTATTCTTCGTGTTGGAAGCTGGTGCGCCGGGGGCGACGGGAGTTGCGTGGTTCAGGCTCGAAGCGCTAATGAAATAACCGCCCACGGTCGCCAGTTGGTCGACGTTGTCGTGGCCATACACGTGACTGGCCAACAGCGCCGCGCTCGTGCAGGCGCTCAAATCCGCCGCCATCAGATCGCGCCGCTCGAGCATCTCGAAAGTTGTTCGGAACTCGGTGGACTTTGTCTTGCGATGCACGCGCGTTACCCCCTAGCTTGATCGACTCTCGAATAGAAAGATGGAGCGCAGCGATAGCGCGCTAGTTTTTTTCAGGGTCGATTCTCGTCAGAAGCGTTCGAATTGAAATGAGCGAGCACTAACGACCAAATAGTTGGTCGAGCCAGCGTATTGGAAATGACCGGCTGACAAACCCTATGTCAGGTTCCGGGAGCTGTCAAAAGCCTGCCGTTCCGCCAGAAAGGCGAGCCTGATTGTCGCGAAAAATAAACTCGAAGCGCACCTTCCAAAGTGCCTAAGCCTGAAGGCAATGTTGCGAATTCGCACCATTTAAGCCATGGGAAATTCCCTGCAGCGCCGAAGCACCCGGCCGAAATCCAATTAGCCGAAAATCGGCAAAATCGGTTTGCCGGTGGCTACCGAGTGCGGACGGCCAAGCGCGTCGAGGATGCGTGTTTCACTGGGGATGCCCAGCGCGTGGTAAATGGTCGAGGCGATGTCCTCGAGAGTAACAGGGTCCGTTTGGGGATAGGCCGCAAAACGGTCAGACGCGCCATAAACCGCGCCCCCTCGCGTACCGCCGCCGCAAAACAACACACTATAGCAATGTGGCCAGTGATCGCGGCCGGCTCGATCTGCGCCAGCTCCACTCGTAATCTGGCCCAACCGGGGCGTACGGCCGAACTCGCCCATGATCACCACAAGCGTCTCGTCGAGCATTCCGCGCTCATGCAGATCTGCGATTAGCGCCGAAATCGCCCGATCGGCGTATGGCAAAAGCGATTCTTTCAGCAGCGGGAAATGCGAACGATGCGTGTCCCAGGCCTGATCAAATCGCCGACCGCTGGCAATCGTGACTAGCCGGACACCAGCTTCGATCAACCTTCGTGCCAGCAACGTGCATTGACCCAAATGGGGCAACCCACCGAATTTCCGGGCCTCGACCGAGCGATCGGCCCGGTCGGGCAAGCCGTAGCGCTGGCGCACGCGCGAAGGCTCCTGGCCCAGGTCAAAGGCCTTGCGTGTCGTGCCGGCCGAGAGCAGATCGAATGCCCGCGCGTAATGGGCCGAAACACCGGCCAATTCCTGAGCGTTGTCTTGCTCAGCGCCGTGCGCGGGAGAGCGACCGTTGAGCTGGGTGAGCAGAGCCCGGCGCTCGAACAGGCGATCGAGCGACAGATCGCCAGGAAGCGAAAGCCCGGGCACTTGATAGCCCGGAGCGCTTGCGTCGCCCACGACAAGCGGATCGCGCGCCGGCCCCAAGAATCCTGCGCGCTGGCCGGGCAGGTCGTGGCCGTTGTTGGACATGATCTCCGGTACCTGCACAAATGACGGCAATGTCGGCTTTGTGGTGGTCAAGTGCGCCAACACTGCTCCATAGCAGGGGAAATTGTCGGGCTCATCGCGCACGATGAGCCTGCCGCCAACCAGCGGCATTCGGCCCGTCAATGCGTAATAGGCACCCGCGTTGTGATCGACAATGGTGTGGTGCACCGAACGCACGAGGGCCAGATGGTGCATTTGCTTCGACAGCAACGGCAGATGCTCGCAGATTTGCACGCCCGGCACACTGGTCGAGATGGGCTGAAAGTCGCCACGAATCTCGGCCGGCGCGTTGGGCTTCATGTCCCACAGATCCTGATGCGCCGGCCCGCCCTCGAGGAAAAAGACGATGCAGCTTTTGGCCCTGGTTCCGACGAGTCTGGCCTGTGCTTCCAACTGCAACAGTCGCGGCAGCGTCAAACCGGCACCGGCGAGCGCCCCAGCGTTTAACATCCAGCGCCTGCGGCTCATCGCTGGATTGCCGATTATAGGGTCGACGGCTGACATCAGATTGGCCTTTGAATTGACCAAGAAAATAGGACTGGCAGCTATTTTCCACGAAAATCCGGCCATCCGCAATAACTCGTCGCCAGAGTTCGTCGCGGGCCATTTGACGAAACATGCCGCTAAACTAACTTTGCGGAGGAGATTTCCATGGAAGAACACAATTCGAATAACTCGGTGCGACATCCATCGCTCCCCAGCATGATCGCGTGGCTGAGCGTGTGCCTATTGGCCGCCGCTTGGGGACACACCCTCGACGAGCGCAGCCAAGCATTGTGGCAGCAAGCAGGCGCGTTTGGACTGGCCGCCGCCGTCGGTTTGGGTGCTCTGGAAAAAGTGCGCCTCGCAAGCGATCGGCGGGTACGCCTGCGCGCAACTCGTATTCGCGTGGAAAGCGGACTGAATCGGTTGAACGAGCACAGCGCCACGCTCGACTCGATTAACGCCGCGGTGCGCCGTCTTACTGAGTACGCAGTTCAACAACGCCAAGGTCCAACCGCTACGCCAGGTCGCAGCAAGCGATTTCAAGATTTGCTCCTCAAAGACTATCCGCTCGAAGTCGTGCCGATCGAAGAGGCCGGCTTCAAGATCCAGTGCGAACGGGCCCAGCCGATCTCGGGCACACTGCGTCAAATCTCGTCGAGTAATGTGTCGTTTGAGCACACTGAGCCATTCACGCCGCGCGTGGTGTTGCTAAACTTCAAGCTGGGTGACAGCAAACAGAATGACGGCGCCCAACTCTCGTTCGTAGTTGAAGTAATTTGGACGCAAAAATCGCGCGAAGGTTTTGCAAGCGGCGGAACCTTAATCGCCGTCGGCGTTCCGGCCCAAGACAACGTGCGAGCGGTGTTGCGGCCCGAAGCTGTCGCAACTTAGGTGCCCGGCGAAGGCCAGCGGCTCCTTCGATTGCCCCACGCAGACCCGTCCGATCAAATCCAGGCCAACCTGGCAGCCCTGCGATCTCGCTAACCATTGGCTAAGCAGTTTGAGCTGTCGCAGGCGCCATGAGAGGCCCGAGCCTGAAGGTATAACTCCCAATCGGCACGAAATATGCACGCGATGTGGCCCTTGGGCTTTGCAACGCGATCACTAAAAAAAGGAGTCATGAAGCTATGGCCGCGCAAAATAAATTCTCGACCGCCCATGAGGATCGTTCCGGTGTGACTGAAGCGATTCGCCAAGGGGCTAACGATTTGAGGCATCAGGCTGAATCCATCGGCCACAATGTACGCGAAGCAGGAAAAGAGAAGATTGCTGAAGTGCGCCAATCGATTCAAGAAACGGGATCGCACCTGCAAGAAACGGTTGGTGAAACAGCGGAGCAATTGCGCGCGACCGCCCACGAGTATTATCGGGCGGGCCGTGATCAAATGTGCCAGTTCGAAAAGAGTCTCGAATCACGCATCCGCGAAAAGCCCGTTACCGCGTTGTGCATCGCGGCTGGACTGGGATTGCTGGTCGGCATGGTGTGGGCGCGTCGCTAGAAAACAATCCATGAGCTTATCGCGTGTTTTGTCGACATGGAGGTTGCGTAACAAAGGCCGCACTCGCAATCGCGGGTGTGGCTTTTTTGTTTGGCGATGAGACTCAATGAAACCAGGATCGCTCGCAGCGCAAAAAAGAGAGGCGAGTCCCCCATTGAGACTCGCCTCTGAAATGTATTCGTGTTATCAGTAACTGGGGGCTACTTCTTCGCCAATTCTTCTTCGATCGCCTTGATCACTTCCGGCGAATCCGGCTTGACCGGGGGAGCGAATCGCTTCACGACTTTGCCATCGCGGCCAACGAGGAACTTCTCGAAGTTCCATTTGATCGGTCCGTCCATGCCAGGGTTGGTCTCTTTGGAAGTCAAGAATTGGTAAAGTGGAGCAATGCCTTCGCCCTTGACCACGATCTTGGAGAACATCGGGAAGTCGACGCCATAGTTCTGCGTGCAGAACGTGGAAATCTCCGAGCTGGTACCGGGCTCTTGCTTGCCGAACTCGTTGGCGGGAAAGCCCAGCACTTGCAGGCCATCGCCCTTGTACTTCGTGTAGACTTCTTCCAGTTGCTTGTATTGCGGAGTCAGCCCGCACTTGCTGGCAACGTTGACAATCAGCACGACGTTGCCTTTGAACTTCGAAAGTTCCGTCGGCTTGCCGTCCAAACTATCCAGCGTGAAATCCAGCGGCGACTTGGCGTCAGCGGCCTGCGAGGTCACGGCGGCAAACATCATCAGGGCCATCGAAAGAAAAGCGGCGAGCTTCATGGGGAGTCTCCGTAGCGGCGTGTGGTAGGAATTTTGACAAGGACACCTTCTAAAAAGCTACAGTCCGGCACCCCCCATGTCAAAGCGCAGGCAGGACAAGATTGCTATCAGGTGACCTTAGGGCTATTTCCAAGCACGTTGCGGGCGTCTGCGCCGCCGAAAGCCTAGAAAACCGAAGGCCGAAACCGCGATCGCGGCGATCACGAAGCTTGACGGCTCGGGAACGATGGTCAGGTTGGCGGGAATGAAGTTTATCTGTGTAGCTGGTATGGCCGTATTGTAGCCATAGATCAGGAAATCAAGTCCCGGAGTCAGGCTCAACATGGACGCAAACGTCGAAGTTCCCACTCCGCCGGCGTGAAAGGGAATCGAAAACAGGAACTGTTCCGACTGCCCGGGCGGAGACAACGAACTCGAATATCCGCCCACATCGTGAATTTCGCCTGGTAGAAACGAACCGGTTCGAGAGAGCGCAAAAAAACTACCAAACGCAATCGGTCCCGTTGGCGTAACCAGGTTCGCAGAGAATGGCACGTCGAACGTGGCACCGAACACGCCACCGAAAGGCGGATGAGGAGGCTCGACATCTCGCACAAAGCCCTTCAAGAGAAAGTCGCCACCCTGGCCAATCGAACTGATCGGGTTCCCCGACAGGTTGTCGACCTCGAGCCGCACTTGTCCTAGAATCTGGGCGTGAGAGGCTGCGATCGGGGCGCAAAAACACAGAGTCAACGCAAGGGCTAGATGCCTCATTAGCCTGTTCCTAGTTTGGTTCCGAGACGAAAAGACAAAGCGAGCGGACTTATCTGAACGCTCTGGTACCAGCCCACCCTAAGGTCGGGCTCGACGTGAGTCAACAATTGCTGGCCATCTTCCTTGGTAACCTTATTCAAACGGGAGCGACCTCGTGCCAAGACCGCTATTTTTTCGCCGAATATTTGCCGCGATTTGCTTTCTGTTCTTGAGCAATTTCACTTCCGCTGGTGAGATCGTCTTCGAGCAAGGCCTGGAATACACCAATCCGGATGGCCAGCACCTGCAACTGAATTTGGCACGTCCAAGCAAGCAGACGGGACTGTCGCCCGCAGTGCTTTGCGTTCATGGCGGCGGATTTCGCGCGGGGAATCGAGATCGGTGGAACAAACTTTGCCAGCAACTGGCCGAACGCGGCTACGTGGCCGCCACGGCCAGCTATCGGCTTGCGCCCAAGTATCAGTTCCCCGCGGCCGTCCATGACGTCAAAGCAGCCGTTCGTTGGCTGCGAGCCAACGCGGAGAAATATCACATCGACCCCTCGCGGATCGGCGTCGTCGGCGATTCGGCTGGCGGCACGCTCGTGCAAATGCTGGGCGTGACGGCCAACGTTCCTGAAATGGAAGGTGATGGCGGACACGCCGATCAATCGAGCGCTGTAACGTGCGTGGTCAACTATTACGGTGCCAACGACTTCACGAAGTCGTATGACAAGAGCGTCGACGCGCGAGAAGTTCTGCCCTTATTCCTCGGAGGTGACGTGGAGCACGCGCGACGCCGGCACATTCTGGCCAGCCCCTTGTATTGGGTCACCCCCGCTGCGGCCCCTACCCTGCTCTTGCACGGCACCAAGGACCCGTACGTCGCCTTCGAACAAGCCACCTGGATCCACGATCGGCTGAAGGCGGCGGAGGTCGAAGTGCAACTGTTGGAACTAATGGACGCGGGCCACGGCTTCAAGGGCGCCGACGCCGAGCGCGCGGAGCAGGCGCTCTTCGAGTTCTTCGATCGCCATCTGAAAAAACCCTCGTAAATTGGCTCGTGGCTGCCGGTACAACACCTTTGACCAATCCTTGCCTCCCCTTGCCAGTTCCGGCCCCCCAAGGGTAGCATTGCCGCATTAAGTCCCCGTTCGGCCTTTGACGGCCTCGAACGTCCCGCGGCTTCGCCTTCCGAGACCCGCCTTCAATGATCGCGTTTGCCAATTTCGCTTTGCTGGCTGTCGAAGAGAACGTGAGTCTCACCCTGCCCTTTCTGCGATTCTACGTGTTCGTGCTGGCCGGATTCGTGGGATTTCAAATCATCACCAAGGTGCCGGCCCTGCTGCACACGCCCTTGATGTCAGCCACGAATGCCATTTCCGGCATCTCGCTGGTCGGCTCTCTCGTGGCCGCGGGTGCCCAATACAGCGCGTTCAGCACCGTTCTGGGCTTTGTCGCCGTGACCGCCGCCACGATCAACGTCGTCGGCGGATTCATGATCACGGATCGCATGCTCAAGATGTTCAAACGCCAGGAACGGAAATAGCCGATGGACGAGCTTGCTCCGCTCTTTGCGCAAACCGTGGCGGCTACGCCGGCTGCCGGCGGCGATGTACGCGAGTTTTTCATCCAGATCGCTTATTTGACCGCCTCGGTGCTGTTCATTCTCGGTCTGCGCGGGCTGACTGCGCCCGACAAAGCTCGCCGCGGAATGCAACTGGCCGCTATGGGCATGCTCGTCGCCGTGGTCGGAACGCTCGTCGACCGAGAGATCGTGGACTTCACCTGGATTATCTTGGGCCTGATCCTGGGGTCTGCCATCGGCGCCGCGATTTCCATTTGGATGCCCATGACGGCAATTCCCCAGCGGACGGCCATCTCGCATGCCTTTGGCGCGCTGGCCGCCACGCTCGTTGGCATTTCGCACTACAACCATTTGACGCACTCGCTGGCCGAACCGATCGGCCGGGTCGAAATGGCCGCGCTCGGTTTCGAAGTCATGTTCGGTTCGCTCACGATCACGGGCAGCCTGATGGCGTTCGGCAAGCTGCAAGAATTGCTGCCCAGCGCTCCGATTACCTATAAGTATCAAAACGAGTCGAACATCGGCCTGTTCGTGGTGGCCGTTCTGATGTTCGTGTACCTCGTGTTCACGCCGTCCGACTCCGCCTCGCACGCCTTCGTCTTTTACCTGATGGTCCTGGTGGGTCTGGCTGTCGGTGTGTTGATCGTGATTCCGATCGGCGGCGCCGACATGCCAGTCGTCATCTCGCTGCTCAATTCGTATGCCGGCCTGGCATCTTCGGCAACGGGCTTTGCCCTGGGCAATAACGTATTGATCATCGCTGGGGCCCTGGACGGCGCCTCGGGGTTCTGGCTCTCGATCCTGATGAGCAAGGCCATGAACCGCTCGTTCGTCAACGTGCTGTTCGGAGCGTTTGGCGCGCCGGCGGCCGCCTCGACAGCCGCCTCGACCGCGGGTCTGGCGGTGCGGAGCATTTCGGCCGAAGACGCCGCCACCCAGTTGGCATACGCGCGAAGTGTCATCATTGTGCCCGGCTATGGAATGGCAGTAGCCCAGGCGCAACATCAAGTGCGCGAGTTGGCCGAGCTGATCGAAAAACGGGGGGGCGAAGTCAAGTTTGCCATCCACCCGGTTGCCGGCCGCATGCCCGGGCACATGAACGTGCTGCTGGCCGAGGCCAACGTGGATTACGACAAGCTGGTCGACATGGATGAAATCAATAGCGAGTTCAGCCGGGCCGACGTGGCCTTGGTGATCGGCGCCAACGACGTCGTCAATCCGGCCGCCCGAAATGATCCCTCCAGCCCGATTTACGGCATGCCGATTTTGAACGCCGATCAGGCCCAGAGCGTGATCGTGTTGAAGCGGAGCATGAATCCCGGCTTCGCGGGCATCGAGAACGAATTGTTCTACGATCCCAAATGCTCGCTATTGTTCGGCGACGCCAAGGCGTCGCTCACGAAGCTCGTGAGCGAGGTCAAAACCGCTTGAAAGCTGGCCTGACGCTCGACCAGAAACCGAGAAAGCCGAGGGCAGAAAACCGCGAGAAACTCCTCATGGCCATGATTCGGACTTGGTAATTTGCTGGCTCTTCTTCGTGACTTTTTCGTCCATTGTGTTCTAATTCCCTCTTCAACCTTGATGTGCTGGTTCCATGATTGAGCGCGATTTGATCTTGGCAGGAGAAAGAGCGTGATGTCGGGCTCGTTTGAATTTCGCAGAGCAATTCCGGTCTTCCCGGCTCCCAACGTAACCGAGCTGGTCGCTTTCTACAGAGAGCGACTGGGGTTCGAAGAGGCGTTTCTCTATGACGACTACGCCGGAGTCCGCCGCGGTCCGATCGAGATTCACTTCTGGAAATGTGACGACCGGCACCTTGCCGAGAATACGAGCTGCCGCGTCGAGGTCGAAGGCGTCGAAACGCTGTACGCCGAATATCAAGCAGCTTCAATCATTCACCCCAACGGAAAACTCGAGCTGAAGCCGTGGGGCTTTCACGAATTCTCAGTGGCCGACTCGGCCGGCAATTTGATCGTCTTTGCCCAACGGGCCCCCGACTATCGGGCCTAAAGACGTTGGCCATTCGGCCAGACTGCCATCCTCCAAGCGGCGGATCCTTCTAGGCGGTAGTCGCCAATTCGCCACCGACGAGCGCTTCGCGCACTTTCGGATTGAGCACCTGGCCGCCTTGCGCTACGAGAGTCTCGCGCGTGATTTCGTCCTCAAAATCGAGCTGAAACTTGCCGTCTTTCACGAGATGCGCCAGGAACGTCGTCGCATTCTTGGCGAACATCTGGCTGGCATGATACGGGACATCGGAAGGCAGATTGGCCGCGCCCACGATCGACACACCATGTTCGATCACCGTTTCACCCGGTTTGGTAAGCGCGCAGTTGCCGCCCCGCTCGGCCGCCACGTCGACCACCACCGAGCCCGGCGCCATGGCGGCTACCATTTCGGCCGTGATTAAGGTCGGAGCCTTTTTGCCGGGCACGGCGGCCGTGGTGATCACGACGTCGTTTTCCGCGACGACCTTCAGCATGAACTCTCGCTGCTTGCGGTAAAATTCTTCGTCCATCGATTTGGCATAACCGCCCTTGGCTTCGGCTTCGCCCGACTCGAGCGGCATCTCGACGAATTTTGCGCCCAAGCTTTGCACTTGCTCTTTGACCGCCGAGCGGACGTCGTAGGCCGAAACCACGGCACCCATCCGGCGGGCACTGGCGATCGCCTGCAATCCGGCGACTCCGGCTCCGACGACAAAAACCTTTGCGGGCGTGATCGTCCCCGCGGCCGTGGTCAACATCGGGAACATCTTCGGAAGCGTGGTGGCAGCCAACAGCACGGCGCGATAGCCCGCGACTGTGGCTTGGGAACTGAGCACATCCATGCTTTGGGCCCGCGAAATGCGAGGCACCAGTTCGAGCGAGAACAGCGTCACTCCCTTTTCAGCCAGCGATTGGGCTTCCTTGGGCATGCCAAGCGGATCGCACAGCCCGATGATGACCTGGCCGGCATGCACCAGTTCGAGATCGGCTCGGCCCACCCGTGGGTTGGCGCCTAACGAGCGAACTTGCAGCAAGCAATCGGCGGCGAAGGCCTCGGCCCGGCTGACAATTCTCGCTCCTTTTTCACGGTATTGAGCGTCCAGAAATCCGGCCGAAAGCCCTGCCCCAGCTTCAATCCGTACTTCCCAGCCGGCTTTGACCAAGGCAGGAATGGCGGCTGGAACCAAGGCCACGCGGCGTTCGCCGGGGAACGTCTCTTTAGCGGCGGCAACAATCATGGGTGTTTTCTGAAGCTGATAACGGGTGGGTTTGGCCTGGAATCGATGCGGTAATTGCACCGATTGTGGCAGATTGCCGCCCGCCTCGAAAGCCGCTTTCGGTAGCCAATAAACGAAGCATGTCTCGAAAACAAGGAAAACTGGCCGGCTCGCATGATCTTCGAGCGCGGGCGCTACCAGCTGGGGCGAATTCTTACCTAAGTTACGAACAATGAGGCAGCCGATTTGGTTGCACACGCCTTGAACAGTTTGGCCAGAGCCGGTAAATTGGCAGTTTCGTTTCACCTGCCAAATCGGCCACGCGCAGTCGCGCGGCAGCGGCCGCTCGTTGGATTTTAGTGAGTAGTCAGTTATGAAAACGGCAAGCCTTCGCAGCTTCATGGCCAAGCCCGGCGAGATCGAGCAAAACTGGTGGTTGGTCGATGCCGACCAAAAAGTCGTCGGCCGTTTGGCCAGTGACATCGCCGTGATTTTGATGGGCAAGCATCGCCCAACCTATACTCCGCACGTCGACACCGGCGATTTCGTCGTCGTCATCAACGCCGAGAAGGTCGCGTTCACGGGCAAGAAATGGGACCAGAAGCGGTACACCTGGACCACGAATTACCCCGGCTTGAAAAGCGAGAACGCCCGCACCCGTTTCGAGCATCGACCGGAAACGATTCTGATCGAAGCGGTCCGCAGGATGCTTCCCAAGAACAAACTGGCCTACAAGATGCTCGACAAGCTGAAGGTCTATGTGGGCGACAAGCACCCGCACCAGGCCCAAAATCCTCAGCCCAAAGAGTTGGCGATCAAAGCGGTCAAGGGCAGCAAGGCAGAGTAACTCTCCGATCAAGAATACTCAAAACAGTAATCAAAACAATCTCCCGCGGATCCGTTCATGAACTGCTCCGCACCAAGAAACATTCGTTGCAGGTAACAGAAACATGATGGTCGTCGCCAAAACTTCAAAGGCCAATGATTTCCTCGGCACCGGTCGCCGCAAAACGTCGGTGGCTCGCGTCCGCATCCGCGCAGGCAAAGGGGTCATTACGGTCAACGAACGGCCGATGGACGTGTACTTCCCCAACGACCAGGACCGCCGCAACGTGCTCGCTCCTTTGGTGAAAAGCGGTAAGCAGGCCGCGGTCGATATTTCGATTCGCGTTCATGGCGGCGGCAACACCGGACAATCGGGCGCCTGCATGTTGGGCATCGCCCGCGCGCTGATCAAGTTCGACAGCGAAACGTTTGACCCCTTGCGGCACAATCACTTGCTCACGCGTGATAGCCGGATGAAAGAACGCAAGCACTACGGCCTCCGCGGCGCACGCAAAGGCACGCAGTTCTCCAAGCGGTAACGGGTTTTCAAGCGGCAGCTGTGTTCCATCCGAGCTGTCGGATCACTGGAACAGCAAGTACCCGAATCCTTCGGGCACGACCTGCGGCGACGCCGGCGTAGTCCACGATTGGAATCCGACGCCGGGCACGACTCGCTGCACTCCGACCGCCCAGGCGCGCTTGGCTAGAGTCCGCTCGCCAGTTAGTTCCGCAATCGGAATAGCGGCTTCGGCGGTCCAGCCGCCGGGTGCGCTGCCGCTGGCAACGAACCACTGGGGATTCCATGTTGCATCGCCCCAACAGCTCTCGCCCGTCCAGCCGCGATGGTCGATGACCAGCCGATAGTAAGTCGCAAAGTCTCGATCCACGTCGATGAGCAATTCCACTCGATCCTGGTCGGTCAGGTCCGCGTCGCGCGAGCGGGGCTGATCCGTTTTGGTGTATTCGAACCCGGCAGCCTGAGTGCAACTGACCGCCACGTATAGAAATTCATCGTCGTAGGCCAGCATCGCCACAGCGCCCCACTCGGCATCGTCGCGTTGTGAGCTGCGCAGCTCGACCGCATTGCCTAGCCGCCACATCGGCTCTTCCAACCGGCCGTCCAAATGAGGTTTCGCCTCGCTACGAGCGCAAATCCATTGCTCTTTCGGCGGCTGCGCTTTGGGTTCCAACAGCCATAGTTCGGTCTGCGCACACGCCCACCAGGCATCGTGCGGCCGGCTGTGGCGCAGGCCCAGGTAATATCGCTCGGCTTGGCGTGGCAAACCCTGTTGGCGATGAGCCACGGCCAGCGGGAATCGCGTGGGCGGCTCGGCAAAGAGTGCCGGCTGAAGCTGCTCGAGTTGTTTAGCATATCCGGCGGCCTTCGCCCAACGCCCGTCGTTGGTGCGCGAGTCGCCGAGCAGCGCGCCACTATTTGCGACTTGCGCCGCGGCTCCTACGCCTCCGGCCTGTTGAACGCCGCCCGATTTTTTGTCCGGCAATCTGGCGCGGCCGCGATCTAACAGCGGTGCCACGGCGTTGACTTGCTGGGTCGTCATCTGCTGCGACGATCGGCCGCGCCACGCGGCTTCGCTGCTGGCGTAGTATTGCACCAGCCACACGAGCGAGGAACCGCTCAACGGATGACTGGGATACCGCTCGACGATCATCTCGAAGCACTCGGCGGCCAACTCCCAGCGTCCCTGGCGGTGGTACTGCCGGGCCAGTTGAAACAGCACCTCGGCGGCCCGGCCCGCTTCCATCGTTTTGGTCTGTTGGCCAATGTCGGCCAGAAAACGACCGGCGTCCTCGCCTTCGGCTCTTGCCAGAATTGCTTGCAAGTTACGCCGCATCTGCGCTTCACGTCGCATCGTGTCCAAATTGTTCTCCGCCACTTCGTCGTATCGGCGTCGCGCATCTCCACCCGGCGAGAGCGGGATGCCGCTAAAGAAATCCCGCTTGCCCGCCTCCTGCGGCACTTGATCGACGAGCAGCCGAAAGCCGACGCTGGCAGCAGGCGCGGTGTATTCCGTGGCGATGACACCCCGGGCGGACGCGGCCAACTCGCCGGTCGAACGGCCCAGTCGCGCGATTAGCTGCGACGTGTTGACGTTCGCCGTGCCCGTCTGTCCCGCGGCAAGCGTGCCATAGACCTTCTGCACCTTCCACGGTTGCAAGCCCGCGTCCGTGATCTGGTCGGCATGTCGCGAGGGGTCGGCGGCTGCTTCGACCGCGCGTAGCACGATTTGGTTAACGACGTGCGACAGCGGATCGCCACGCGAGTCCGAGGCCGCGGTAAACACGACGCTTGGCCGCCACATCCGCAGCCGCGCAACGACATGCGCCTCGAGCTTTTCCAAAGCCTGGCCATCATTGGCTCGGTTCCACCCGTCGACCAACTGTTCGGCCGATAGCTTGATGCTCGATGAACGGAGCGGAAATCGCCAGGCGACACCCGCCGCGCTGGCCCCTGCTTGCACCGCGGCTTCGTGAGATTGAAAAACGGCATCGCCGGCGGCGGAGCGAGTTTCGACGTCATCGCGGCTGAGCACCTCCATTGCGCCCAAGTATCCTTCTTCGGTCGAGAGCCGTGCGATCAGCTCCAAGGGAATTTCGCTGGTTCGGTTATAGAACCCGAGAAAGGCGCTGCGCGAACCACCACTATGTTGTTTTTTCCAGGTCTTGCCACCATCATTTGTGGCCAGAATCGTACCCAACTCACCGACGGCCCAGCCGTTGCGTTCATCGACAAATGCCAAACCACGTATCGGCAATGTCTGTCCGGTTTCACACGCTTGCCAGCTTCGGCCCGCGTCGCCGCTGTGCAGCACGCGCGTGCCCGGCGTGCCAGCCACCCAGCAATGCGGGCCACGAACCTCGAGGGCCGAAAAATCAAACGTGGCGCGAATGGCGGCGGGGATTTCGCCCGGTGTGGTTTGCCATGATTTCCCCAAATCGGTCGTCGTAAGCACCAGGCCACCATCGCCGACGAGCCAACCAGTGGCCGGGGCCACCAGCTTCAACTTTCGTAGCGCTCGCAATCCATAGTCGGCACCGAGCAATTCGATGGTTCGACCACGAACGGCGCCGAGCGCACTTTTACGTCCAGCGAGTGCTCCGGTGCGTGGGTCGATGAAATCGCCGGCCAACCAGGTTTGAGTTTCGGCCCCCGGTACGGCGGACCATGTCCGCCCGCCATCATCAGTCGCAAACACGCCGGCAGGGAAAATCGCCGAGGCCTGGCCCAAGGCCCAACCATGGGCCGCGTCGAAAAAACGAATCCGCTCGACCGCCGGCAAGATCAATTTGCGGTCGAGAGTCCAGTGCTCGCCGCCATCGCGAGTTCGCAAGATCACGCCGGTTGTGGCGTGCGTATAGACCTGCGTCGATCCGCCGGCCGCCCAACCGGTTTTGGCATCCAGAAAGAAGACCGAGGCCAATCGGCAATCGACACCCGAGTTTTGCAATTTCCAGTGCTGGCCGCCGTCCGACGTGTGCCATATCGTGCCACGATCCCCCACGGCCCAGCCATGTTCGGAATCGACAAACGAAACATCGGCCAATTGCGCGTCGGCACGCATCGCCTCGGGCGCATCCTCGGCCAAGGCGATCGAGGCAAACGCTACAAAGCCAATCCAAATGGCTGTATAGAGTTCGACGCAATACTTCCCGATGAAACGATTTTTCCGGGCCCAACCAAGAATCTCATTCGCGTCCATTCCCGTTCCCCGCTTACTCGACTAGTCGGCCGACTGCCTGACGTTCCAAAACGGGGCAAATTGTAGCCCCGCCGCCCTCCACGGACCTAGGCCACTCCCGACCCTGAGAAAAGCAGTCGAAACCTCGGAGCTTTCCGCGCCAGAACTCGTTTTAAGCAACCGCCCCGGTTGGATTGACCCACGGATCCAATTACAACTAGATTGGGCGGTTTGCGGTGCGGTTCCGATTCATTGGGAGTACGAGTTCGATGCGCGTGATCGTGGAAAAAGACAGAGACGGGGTCAGTCGGCGAGCGGCCCAATTCGTGGCCAACCTGGTGCGGCGCAAGCCGACTTGTGTATTGGGGTTGGCTACCGGCAGCACTCCGTTGGGCATGTATGCCGAGCTGATCCGCATGCATCGCGAAGAGGGCTTGGACTTTTCGCGCGTGGTGACGTTCAACCTCGACGAATACGTGGGCCTGAGCGGTTCGCACCCGCAAAGCTATCGACATTTCATGCAACAGAACTTCTTCGATCATCTCAACATTGATCCGCGCGACACGCATGTGCCCGACGGCCGCGCGCTCGACTTCGAAGCCTACTGCGAGCAGTATGAGCGATTGATCGCCGAAGAAGGGGGCATCGACTTGCAAGTGCTCGGCATCGGCGGCGACGGGCACATTGCCTTCAACGAACCCGGTTCCTCGTTGGGCAGCCGCACCCGACTCAAAACGCTGACGGAAGAAACGGTGCGCGACAATGCCCGTTTCTTCGGCAGCGAAAAAGAAGTGCCACGCCTGGCGATCACGATGGGCGTGGGTACGATTCTCGAATCGCGACAATGCCTGCTCCTGGCCGCGGGCGACAGCAAAGCCAAAGCGATTCGCGATACGATCGAGGGCTCGATCACGGCGCAGGTCACGGCCTCGGCCTTGCAGTTACACCGCGACGTCATCGCGATTCTCGACGAAGAAGCCGCGCGGCTGCTCGAGCGGCGCGATTACTATCGCGAAGTCGAACGAGCTCAAGCCGCGCTGCAAGCGAGCCAACTCGGAAAATCGGCCGTGCAGTCCTAAATAGCTTACTTTGCCGCAGGAGTCGACTGCGCCGCGGGCTCGAACTGTTCGGCAAAGAACTTTTGGATGTCGTCGCTGGCCGTCGGATCCAAGAGCCCGGTTTTGTGCGTTCCGGCAGCTCCGACTTGTCGCGAGTCGAAATCAAACAGCAGTGTGGCCGAGCGATCGTGATCGCTAAATTCGAGCGCGAACTGCCAATGGGGATGGCCGCCTGGCTCGGGACTGGTCCAGTCAAACGTCGGGTCCAGCACTAGCGCTCGGCGGATATTGGTGATGCCGTGGGCAGTGCTGACGTCTTTGGACGCCAGAACCTCATAGGCATGACTGCCTACAAACAATCTTTCGCGAGGCTGATCGCTCGGCGCACTTTCACCCGGTTGAGCATCGGGGGGCTGATCTTCTTTTTGGGGTGACGCTGAAGAGCTGGGACGGCCGAGTCTCAAAGCATCGATCCGTGGGGCCTGGGCAACTAGAACTGCATTTGGCGAGCCCCACAGCTCGATGGGACGCCGCGCGCCTTGGTAGTGATACCATGTGCTGACCGCCACGCTCGCTAGCGCCACCGCGAAGATGGCGACGATCACCAGTTTTCCAGGATTCCACATGTTTTTCCGAACCGTCGAAGTGAAACAAGGCCCGACGCGTGGCCCACTAGCCACGCGCACTCCGAGTAGTATACTAGGTTGTCTAACCGCTCGGCAGATTGCCGAAATCCCTATTCCGTTATCGCGCAAGACCCTCATGGCGAACGAGTTTGATCCATACCGCGAAGCTCTGGTGATCGAGGCTGGCACCGTCTGGCCCGAGGAATATGAAGACTGGGATCCGAACGAGCGGCAGCGGATCGAACAGCGGTTACATGCCGAGCCAGCCAAGGCTGCCGAATTGGAATATGTTCGCCAGCACACGGGCTTTCTCCGGCAGATCCGCGTGACACCGGCGGATGTCGACAGGGTCACCTGAAACGGAACCACCGAGCGAAAAGCCGGAAGACTTTTTGGCGACTGCCTTCGCGCCGCGAGGAACCCCATCGGTGAGTGCCGTACGAGTCAAGCTTGGCGAGCGTAGCTACGAGATCGAAATCGGCACGCACAACCTCGACACGCTCGGCGATCGGGCCGAATCGTGGTGCCAGCTTTCGCACGCCGTGGTCATCACCGACGAACACGTCGAAAAGCCCCACGGCCAGCAAGCGGCCGAAAGCCTGGCGAGTTTGGGCGCCAGCGTCGACCTGTTGGTCATCGAAGCCGGCGAACAAGCCAAGAGTCTCGAGTCGGCCGCCGGGCTCTGGGACCAGTTGCTCGAAATGGGCACCGATCGTAAAACCGTGATCGTAGCGGTCGGTGGTGGCGTAGTGGGAGACCTGGCCGGCTTCGTGGCCGCCACGTTCGCGCGTGGGTTGGCCTTCGTGCAAGTGCCCACGACGCTGTTGGCCCAAGTCGATAGTTCCGTCGGCGGCAAAGTGGGCATCAACCTCACCGGCGCGAAAAACATGGTGGGCGCATTCTGGCAGCCCGCCGGCGTGCTGATCGACACCGCCGTGCTCAAGACATTGCCCGATCGCGAATATCGCTCGGGTCTGGCCGAAGTCGTCAAATATGGCGTGATCCTCGACGCGGACTTTTTTGTATACCTGGAACATCACATTACGGAGCTAACCGAGCGCCGCGACAACGTTTTAGAGCACGTGATCACGCGTAGTTGCCAACTCAAGGCCGACGTCGTTGCCAGCGACGAGCGCGAGCAAACCGGCCTGCGGGTAGTGCTCAACTATGGCCATACCTTTTGTCACGCCCTGGAAACCGTTACCGGCTACGGCCAGTTTCTGCACGGAGAAGCGGTTTCGATCGGCATGCTGTGCGCCTCGCGATTGGCCGAACGCCTGGGGCGAGTTGACGGGCAATTCACTCTGCGGCAGCAGAAGCTGCTCGGAGCGCTCGGTTTGCCCATCGACTTTCCCGACGTCGACGAAGACGCCGTGATCGCCGTGATGGCACACGACAAAAAGGTCGAGCACGGCCGGCTGCGATTCATCCTGCCCACGCAAATGGGACATGTGGAATTGGTCGGCGACGTGAAGGACACGGAAGTCAGGGCCGCCTTGAGAAGCTGAACGAAAACCTGCTCTAGTTGAACGGGACCTGACGCCGTGCATGCACTCTCGCAACCGATCGATGGCGATCCACTGGCCGATGCCGTGCGGTTGTCGTTGATTTCGGGCGTGGGGCCGCGATTGCGAAAGGCTCTGCTCGAAGAATTCGGCACTGCTAGCGCGGTGCTTGCGGCGGCGCCTTCCGACTTGCGACGCGTGCAAGGCATTGGCGCCGAGCTGACGCGGCGTATCGCCGTGGCCAGGCACGAAATCGACGTGCAGGCCGAGCTCGATTTGTGCGCGGCCAACGGGATTACGATTCTTGCTGATGACCACCCGGCCTATCCGCGCATGCTGCGCGAGATTCACGATCCGCCGGGCATCCTGTTCATGCGCGGCGATATCTTGCCGCAAGATGCGATTTCAATCGCGATCGTCGGCTCACGGCATGCCACGCAATACGGACTGGCGCAGGCCGAGAGGCTGGCTGGCAGTTTGGCGCGTGCTGGCATTACGATCGTCAGCGGTCTGGCCCGGGGAATCGACGCGGCCGCGCATCGCGGCGCTCTGGCGGCCGGTGGACGGACTCTGGCCGTATTGGGTAGCGGCGTGTTGAATATGTATCCGCCGGAGCATGCCGGCCTGGCCGACGAAGTGGCCGCTCAGGGAGCCGTGATCAGCGAGTCGCCGCCGCGCAGCCCGCCGCTCAGCGGCGCCTTTCCGCAGCGCAATCGAATCATCAGCGGATTGTCGCTGGGCGTGCTCGTGGTCGAAGCTTCGACCCAATCGGGCGCGCTCATCTCCGCGCGGCACGCGATGGAGCAAGGACGCGAAGTGTTTGCGGTCCGGGCCGCGTCGACAATCGCATGTCGCGTGGCTGCCATCGTTTGATACGCGATGGGGCCAAGCTCGTGGAAACGGCCGACGACGTGCTCGAAGAGCTCGGTCCGCTCGTGGCCCCTACTTCCTCGGCCAGCGGCGAAGAAGTACACCACCCGGCCGAGCTGCTACTCAACGAATTGGAACAGCAAGTTTTGGCCGTCATTTCCAACGAAGCCATGACGATCGATGCCGTGGTGTCGGCCAGCAAACTGCCCACGCCCCAAGTACTCTCCACGATCAGCGTGCTCGAAATGCGCCACCTCGTGAGACGACTGAGCGGCAACATGATTTCTCGCCCGTGAGATTTGAAGAGCATTCGAGCTAAATGCCTTGGGGGCCTAGCGCCGGACCAGCATCAGCCCGTACCGCAAAATCAGCCCGGCCAGAATCAATCCACCTCCGACCAGGGTCGACGTATCGGGCACTTCCGACCACGCAATGTAGACCCACATCGGCAGTAGCAGAGGTTCGAGCAGCCCGATGGCCGTGGCTTCCTGCGAAGTGATCGATTTCAGTCCGCGGGCGAAGAACACATAGGGCAATGCCATTTGCAGCATGCCGAAAGCCGCGAGCACGGGCAGTTGGACCGCGCTGGGCCAGACGTTCAGATAGAGCACGTATGGGAATATCAGCGTGGCCGTTACCAGGTGCGTCACGGCCACCAGCCACACCGAATCCTGCCCGCGCAACGCTCGTAGCGAGATCACTACGCCGGCATAACTGAGGCCCGAAACGAGCCCCCAGGCAACGCCCGCTTGCGCTTGTCCCTGCACCTCGAACCACAGAATGATCGCCAATCCGACGCCGCCAATCACCAGCGGCACTCGCTCCAAGCGTGAAAACGGCTCGCGAAAGAAAGCCACGCCCGCCAGAAAGACCCACCAAGGCGCGGTGCTCTGCAACCAAATCGCATTGGCCGCGGTCGTGAGCGTCATGGCCGAAAGGTAGCTCACGTTCATGATCGCGAATGAAGCGCAGAGCGGGATCAACTTCACGTCCCACTGCGGGCGCCGCACGGCGGGCAACAGCAACAGGCCTGCAAATAGTGCTCGCCAAAAGGCCAGCAGAATGCCCCGCGTCTCCGGCGGCCACGACTCAAAGATCGGCGCCTTGGCAAACAGCCCGCTCGAACTCCACATCACCGCGGCCAGCACGATCCACAACCGGCCTCGAAAGGCGGCCTGGCGAGAGCTCCGTCTCAGCTCGTCCGCTTGCGGATCGATCGGCAACTCGGGCTCCACTCGTGCCGGCACGGAGTTATCATCTGCGGCGGTCACGATCCAGATCGAGCCCTCTCGCGTGTTATGAAAAAATCATCATGCCGAAAATCGCCACCAGCACGACGACGACGAAACACACTGCGACAATGGACAGTTGAAACCAGAATTGGGCACGCTGGCGATCCATGATCTCCTGCTGGTGCAGGTACTCGATGCTCTTTTCCCGCCGCAAGCGAAATTCTACGTTGCAATGTGGGCAAAGCACGCGCTGGCCGATCATGTCCGGAGGCGTTTCCAACTCGTGGCCATTCGGACACGGAATGTGTAGCAATACTTCGGCTGCCGCCGCTTCGCCGATTTCGCCAACCCCCAGTTCCGTGAAATCGACTTTCGGAACCGGAGCGGGCTTGTGTACGACTGGCGCGTGCTGCTTGGGCTCGTCCAACGGCACCAGCCCCAGCGGCTCGAGCCCTTCTTGGTACGGTTGCGTATAAGCGGCGGCTGGCTGCTCGGGGCGCTCGATCACCGGGATGATAAATGCCATGCCGCACTGGGGGCATTGACATTGCATGCCCATGTGCGCTTCTTCACCCTGCAGCAAATGTCCCTGAGGGCATAAAAATTGAAAGGTCATGGTCAAATCTCAAGCCGCCGCGGCACTTCCTATCCTTTTACTAGCTTTTTGCCGCCAACCAGTCAACGCGACCCTGCTGGCGTTCGGCACGCAAGTGCCACGAATTCCCGCCTCGACTTCAGCCGACCCGAGCCAGTCCAGCCCGAGCCAAGTCAATCCACGGCCTCTCGATAGCAATAATCATACAAAAGCTCCCATTCGCACTGTTGAATCTTCATGCACAAGGTGTGGATCGACTGGGAGTCGTCGAGGGCCAACTCGCAAAGATCGACAAAACGCAAGGGATCCCACTCGGACTGTTCGAGCAGAAACCGGGCCGGCCCGGGAACTTTGGCTTGGCCGGTCAACTCCTGCGCGGCGGCACTCAGGTTAGTGAAAATGGGATGCCGGCCAACGCGGCGGAACCAATACTTGGCATTACTAAAATCGGACTCACGCCGATGCAGGATCGCGTGCCAATAGCTGCCTGACGTGTTTTCCAGATCTTGGCTAATGCGATGCGATTCGTCCAGAAAGTCGTAACGTAACCACAAACCTGCCAGACAGGCCCGAGCCATATCGCGATTCTTAAGCGTGTGCGGCGCCGCGACCATTTCGGGCGTCAGGGCCGAGAGCGTGGGACGCATGGCGGTCACGGCGTCGCCCGGGCCCAATTCATTGAGCCGGGCATTCTTGAGGAGTGCCGCGAGAGCGGGCCCAAACGAGAGAGGATTGTTTTGCTTCATGACGTCCGAAGATTCTTGGTCGCTTGCGTCTGCCCGAGGTGCCACCGATGGGGAATCACCCAAAGGAACAGGTGAACCCATCTGTCCAGTTGAAAATGTGGCCTAGAATTGCCAGGAAACAGTGCCGATTGCAGCCATCAGTTCATTGTACACGCAAGCGACCGGCTGCTAAAATGCACCGCTCATTCTGGCGGTTTTTCCCAATCACGTCGCGTTTGCTTGAGAAGTATCCACACCGATGAGTAGCCACCCCGATCGCGCGGTTCCCGCGCCGGCCCCAAATCCTGAAACTGCTTCGCACGAAGCACAGCCGGCGCCGGCCCCCGCGGCGTCAACCGATCCGACGCCAACCAATCCGACGACGGAACACGAAGACGAGACGAGACGCAAGGCGATTCGCATCGGTACACAGCGGTATGGGGTCAAGCCGCCTCCGGCCGTGGCCAAGCCGGTGTTGTCGGCACCCTCCGCATCGATCTTGGCGAAACCGGCCGCCGCCGCCGAGAGCGGCGAGGAAACCGCTGAAGCCGCGACCCAGTCGGCGACTGAACAATCCGCGCCTGGTCAAAGCGAGTCGGTGCCTGCCGGAGCCCCTCAAGCTGGTTCGCCATCGTCCGCGCCTCGCGAACAACGTCCCAAGAAGCCGGATGGCAAAAAGCCTCGCGAATCGAAATTCCTTGTCGAGCAAACCCAGGAGCGCCGCTATCCGCCGCCGAACACTCGTGCGCAATTGACGCCCGATTTGGAAATGGAATTCCTCGAAGCACTCGGCGGCGAATCGCTCGACGAGATTATTGCCGGTGGAACTCCGGTCGAGATCGTCTCGGAGCTCGAGCCCGAGTCGCGTCACAAGGGCAAAGTGGTCTCGATTCACCGCGAGGATGTGTTTGTCGAAATCGGCGGCCGGCAACAAGGATTGTTGTCGCTCCATAGCTTCGCCACTCCTCCCGAGCCGGGAACCCTGGTCGACGTCATGGTCAGTCGCTTCAATGCGGCCGATGGTTTTTATGAACTGGTGCTGCCTGGCGGCACGGTAGACATCGGCGATTGGTCGGAAGTCAACGAAGGCATGGTGGTTGAAGCGCGTGTGACGGGCCATAACAAGGGTGGGCTCGAGTGCGAAGTCAATCGTCTTCGCGGGTTCATTCCGGCCAGCCAGATTTCGATGTATCGCGTCGAAGACCTGGCGCAGTTCGTCGATCAAAAATTCGCCTGCGTGATTACCGAAGCCAATCCCGACAAGCGCAACCTCGTGCTCAGCCGCCGCGCGATGCTCGAGCGCGAAAAAGCTGAATCGAAAGAGAAGCTGATGGCCGAGCTCGAAGTCGGCCAGGTCCGCGAAGCCGTGGTGCGCAGCCTGCAAAGCTTCGGCGCGTTTGTCGATCTGGGCGGCGTCGACGGCTTGATTCACATCAGCCAATTGAGCTGGGACCGCCTCAAGCATGCCAGCGAAGCGCTGGAAGTCGGACAAAAAGTGAAGGTCAAGATCCAGAAGATCGATCCGCAAACCGGCAAGATCGGGCTGGCCTTCCGAGATCTGGCCGAGAACCCCTGGGCCAATGCGGCTCGCGATTTTCCCGCGCGCAGCCGCGTGAAAGGCACCGTGTCGCGCTTGATGGATTTCGGCGCGTTCGTGCGCCTGGCCGCCGGCGTGGAAGGACTCATCCATATTTCCGAGCTGTCTCACAAGCGCGTGTTCCGCGTTGCGGACGTCGTCAGCGAAGGACAGGACGTCGAGGTGATGGTGCTCTCGATCGATCCGGAACAACAGCGGATCAGCCTATCGCTCAAAGCGCTCGAGGCTCGGGCCGTCCCGGCGGAAAAAGTCGAAGCAGAACCGGCCGAGCCAGAAGCACCAGCCGCCCCGCCGAAACAGCGCAAGGTTCCGCTCAAGGGCGGCATCGGCGGACCGTCGAGCGGCGACAAATTTGGCCTGAAGTGGTAGGAGTCCATTATGGCGAATGTCAAACCGATTCCCGATGGCTATCACTCGATTACGCCCTACCTGCACATACACGGCGCGGCGCGTGCTCTCGATTTCTATAAGCAAGCGTTCGGCGCACGCGAGTTGGTTCGCCTCGCTGGAGCCGACGGAAAGATCGGGCATGCCGAGATCATGATCGGCGACTCGATTGTCATGCTGGCCGACGAAGTTCCAGAAATGGGAATTCATTCTCCCAGTTCGCTCAAGGGAACTTCGGTTTCAATCGTGTTGTATGTGGAGGACGTCGACAAAGTCGTCGCGCGCGCGATCAAAGCGGGCGCGACCATTCGCCGACCCTTGGAAGACAAGTTCTATGGCGACCGTTCGGCAACCTTGGCCGATCCTTTCGGTCACGAGTGGACCGTCTCGACGCATCTGGAAGACGTCGAGCCGGAGGAATTCAAGCGACGCATGGTGGCGGAAGCGTCGAAAATGGCCGAGTCAAAAAAATCGTAGCGCGAACCAACCTCGCGAAACTTCTTCAGCCCCAACATTCGCGCCAGCGGCCCGCGTTTCATTCGGCCAAAGTGGCCTGCTTTAGCCGGCGAAAGCAAATCTCGCGGCAATTACACTTCGATTACCCTCCTCGCTCGCCGCGGAAGGTCCCAGGATCGATCTTGACCGTAAAATGGGGTTGTGGTCCGATTTAATCCGCACTGGCGGAAAAGCCCGTAATTTCAGCACTTTACGGCGCGCAGCGGCACCCTCTGATCGCCATTTTTTGTGACCCGCTGGCAACCCTGCGGCAACCAATCTTTCGGAAGGTCGCACGGATGTGGCCCGATGCGTGCCATGCTTGTTTCGGGGTACTGAGTTGGAAGTCACCGAACGAACCGACGAGCAATTGGCCGCCGAGGCTGCCCGCGAGGGCTCCGATGGTCCGGCGTTCGTAGCGCTAGTGGAGCGATTCCGCCAGCGCGTGTGGCGAATCTGCTTTCGCTTGCTAGGCAACGAGCAGGATGCCAACGACGCGGCCCAAGAGGTCTTCGTCAGGCTGTTCCTCAATCGGACCAAATTCGCCGGCCGCTCCAAGTATGGAACCTGGGTACACGCCATCGCGGTCCGCACCTGCTTGACCATTCGCCGCGGTCGCGGACGCAGGCAAAGACACGAAGACACGTCGAGCGAAGAGCAATGGGAACAGCAACGACCCAGCAAGGAACAACCGGCCGCCGGCCTGTCGCTGGATTTGATGCAGATGCTCGAGATCCTGGACGAGGAGGATCGGGCCATGCTGATCCTCAAGTATGCCGAAGGACACGACTACGAAGAGCTGGCCGAAATTTTCGATCTCTCGGTGAGCGCCTGCAAAATGCGACTCTCGCGAGCTCGCGAAAAACTGCAACAGAAATATCCCGATCAAATCTCTTGACCCAGATGGATCGCCGCAATGTCACTCAACCTTTTGGAACAACTGGCCGACTTGGATGTGCCGCCTCCACCGGTCCAGTTCGACGCGCAACTGCACGAACGAGTCAACCGTTCGCTCGTAAAGTCGCAAGTGGTCGATCTGATCGCCAGCGGCCTGCCCTGGGCGCTAGGACACTTTGCCCGGGCGTTTGTCGGACTGATCACCTTTACGCTCATTGGTCGCTACGAAATCAAACCGAAGGATAAACGCCGCTAGATTCCGGCGGCTTTGCGATAGCCACGCGCGTGGTTGGAAAAGTCTCTGGTCAACGAATCTCTGTAACCATTACGCGGCTTGGCAACGTGCCGGCCGCAAGAAGTCAGTTTTCTCCTCCTGCGAAAGGGACCTATCATGTTACTCTTAGCTCAAGTCACTGAGGCCACCGAAACGGTTGCCCAAAGGGCCACCGAAACCGTGACCACGACGTTCGATAATTCGACTCAAGCCGTCCGCGAAAGCTTTGAAAAGGCGTTTGCACAGCTTATCGACGTGGCGCCAAAAATCGTGGCCATGCTCGTGGTGGTTGTGGTCGGCTACATCGTGGCCAAGTTCGTGGCCAAAACAATTACGACCTTGGCCGAAAAGCTCGGCTTTCAAACTGCCGCCGACCAAAGCGGTTTGGCCGACTCGATGCACCACATGGGCCTGCAGCGCAACGTGCCGGCGATCATCGGCAACATCGTCTTCTGGCTCTTGATGTCGGTGGTCTTGATGGCCGGCTTCAACATCCTGGGCCTGCAAGCGGTTACCGATGCCATGCAGGAAATCGTCCACTACATTCCGAAACTGTTGGTCGCCACCGTACTAATAGTCGTCGGATTGTTGGTTG
>JAYVCO010000637.1:0-8090 GCA_043749935.1 Planctomycetia bacterium | reverse complement strand
CCGAGCTGACGACTTGCAGCGACAGCCAGCGCGAATTTCCCGACTGGGAACCCACGGCGCAGTTATCCAGCGCCGTGCCGCGCAATTTGAGCAACGTGCCGGGCGCCAGCGCTCGCTCGCGCAACTCCAGATCGTAGTTCAACTCCAACTCGGTTCGACCCGAGGCATCGGCTGACGACTGCGTGTCTTTTCCAAGCTCGACGCGCGCGGTGCTCGACTCTGGTTTGTCTTCGCGGATCTCTGTCCGCTCGACCTCGAGCGCCAGCGAGGCAATGCTAAAATCATCGGTCGCACGGATCGTCAGTGGAATGCGCGCTGCCGGCGTTACGCGTCGACCGATTCCGGCGGCCGGACGAATCGTCAGCCGCGGCTCGCGATCTTTGAGCAAACCAATCGCCAGGAAATAGGGCTTTGAAATGAGAGTGCCACGCTCACCGACCAAGCGGATTTCCAGTGCCAACGACTCCTTCATCGTCCACCGCAAGATATATGTCCGCTCATCGACCCGCTGCCATCCGGGTAGCGGCAAACCTTTTTCGAGCACTTCGGCCGACCGGAGCGATTGATCCGCCACCAGCCGCAACTCAAGCTGGGTTTCCGTCAGGAATAGCAGTTGCGAACTTCCCTCGCCGACTTTCTGTCGCTGGGGCTCGCTGGCGCCAGGCCACTGTGCGAGTATTTCGATGCTGCTCACCGAGGGACGATCCACCGGCTCAATCGTAATCGGGCCCAGCCAGTCATCGCCGCCCGTGATGCTGACTTCCACTGGCTCAGCCAAGGGTGGCAGCTCGTAGCGGAAATTCGCTTCGTCGAACTGCGCGGCATTGCCGCGCTTTTTCGAGCCATCGGCGAGCGTATAGGAAATATGGACCGCTTCCGGCGGCCGGCTATCCGGCAATACTGCGGACGAAACAACCAGCGGCTCGCCGCGCCCGGTCAATTGCCATCCGCTGGCGGTCTCGACGAACGTCGGCTGAGCGCTGATTTGCAACAGCGACATTTCGCCGCGCGGCACTAGCAGTTTTGCCTCATCACCCAGCCCAACGACATTCAAGTAGGTCGATTGCGGCCAACGCTGCGTCGAACCCGCGAGCCAGCGGCGAGCCCAAAGTTCGGCGGCAGCCGGCCAGAGCACACTAAACCCGACCGCCAATGCGATCCAACCGCAGGTCGCGGCCACCAACTTTCGCCGCCGCTCGGAATTGAACGTCGCCGTGAGATCGACGCGGTCGAGCGCCCCGGCGCACTCGATCACGGCCGCATGCACCATACTGGGCGAAGCGTACCTTTCCGATTCGAGCAGCTCGGGCAGTTGCAAAACGTTGGAAATCTGTTGGCCCACACCAGGTGAACGCCGATTCAAGATTTCGGCCAGATCCAAATGATCGAGCGGCAGCCGCAAAGGTTGCCAGAGCCGGCGCACGGTGACTGCCAGGATGACCACCGCGGCAATTGCCAACAGCACCAGCCGCGTCGACAGATTCAATCGTAGGAAGTAATCGAGTGCGAGGCTGGTCGCGATTGCCACCATAACGGCGGTGACGGTCCAGAACACCCCTTCGACGAGCAGATGACTGCGCAAGCGACGGCGCACCTGATCCAGACGGCGCAGCACGCCGCGCTGCGCCCGGCGCAGTTCGTCAGGAACGGGATTAGGTTCCAACACGGTGGCCATTTAATGATCCAACCACTCAGGCTTTCAAGACACTCACTGCTAGGCCATGCGCGATCGTTTGCGCAGTAGCCACTCCAAAGTCAAGGCAATCATCAGAGTGCCAAACACGATCGGCGCATCCCACAACTCGTCACGATATTCCAACACACGCCCGACTTGCTTGATCTTGAATGCGTCGGGAATTTGTTCGTAATCTGCCAGGGCGATCACGCTGCCATCACTGGGCCGAGCCAAATCCTCGAGCAGCGCTCGGTCGAGCTTTGGCCGGTCCAGTTCGCTATGGGCATTCTCGACCCGCAGGTTCAAGGTGGCCGGCCGCACGGCCGAATCGCCAGCAGCGCTGACGTTGCCCGGCAGCACGCGCACGCTATAAGCGCCCGCCTCGTTCGCGGTAAAACTGCCCTCGGCGACGCCCACCTGATCTGTAAGAGCCTCGAGTTCCAATGGCGTGGCTGGCTGACCGGCCAGTTCGATTTCGGCGTGCAAGTCGGTGACCGCGGTCGAAGCCTCGCTCGAATCGATCGCCTTGGCGCGAACGATCACGCGCTCTCCGGTTCGATAGACGCTTTTGTCGGCGGTCAGGCTGAAAGGATAACGCCCGCCGAGCGCCTTGCTGCGCCCCACGCGATCGATCAGCCGCGCCCAAAACCCATCGAAGTATTCCTCGTGCAGATAGCGCCAACGATAGGTGCTGTCGAACGCCAAAAACGCGCTACGTCCCGGGCCATAGCGGTGCATGGCCAAGAGCACATTGCGGCCAAAGGCATTGCGCATCCGCGGATCGCCGTGACGCGCGAGCACCGTGGCACCGGGTTTGGGACGAGTGACCGGGAAATGCCAATACATGCCGGGCAAGCTGGCCAGGATTTCACGATTGTGGGCCGGATCGGCATCGAACTGAAAAATCTGATCGACGGCTCCTTCCGCGGTCAATTCCAGGTTGAATGGCTCGCTGGAGCTCAGCGCGACTTCGACGTTCCCTTTGAACAGTCCCGGTTCCAGGGTGACGGGCAGCGATCTCAGCCAACTGTTGTCGATCGCGTTGCCAGTCGTCTCGCCTTCGTCAGGCGAAAGACCCTCAAACAGATTGCGCGTGTGCATTTCGCCCGCCACATACACCAGCCCTCCCCCGGCCGTACCCACAAACTGACTGAGCAAATCCGACCACGACGATCCCAACGCGCGCATATCGGGATCGAACAGAATCACCACGTCGAATTGTTCGAGCTCCTGGCGATTGCTCGGCAGCCGGCGGATCGGCCGCGTGCCCATTTGTTCGTAACTGCTTCCGGCGGTTTGCAGCCAGCAGGCAAACTCCAATCCCTTGTCGCGCACCAAGGCGTTGCGCAGAAACTGCACTTCGGGCGAGGGCGCCCCGGCAATCAACAGCACGCGAATTTGCTGGCGCACGACTTTCATGGCGTGCGTGGCAAAGTTGTCGGCTTCGGTCAATTCGGCCCCCAGCTCGGAAACGCGAGCCCGCAACTCGATTTCGCCCACGACGTCGGGCGTGATCTTGAACGTCACGCGGCGAGCGGCCAGTTCTTCGGCAAACGTGACCTCCTCGCGGCCGATTTCGGTCCAACCGGTCTCCTGGCGCTTTTCCAGCGAGACCAGTCCGGTGCGGCCTTGCATTCCGTGCGCTTCCACCAACACGCCGATCTCGGTCGGATCGCCGGCGAAAACGGCCGGGTCGGCTTCGATCGCGGCCAGCCGGGCATTGCTCGGACCTTGTTCGCTGCCGACCGCCAACGACACGATTGGCACGCCTTGCTTGCCGGCTTGTTCGGCCACCTTGCGCGCGTCCTCGCCCGCATTGGACTGGCCGTCGCTGATCAAGAGGATTCCCGCGAGCGGCTGGCCGCGATGCTCCGCCAGTGCGTTGGTCAGCGCGCCACCGATCGCGGTCTCGGACCCTTGAGCTTTGGCCGAGGCCAGCTCGTCCTTTGTCAGCGAGAACGGTTGATGAGAAAATCCATACAGTGATATTTCTCGATTTTCCGCGAGGCGATCGAAAACTTGTGCGAGAGATCGCTTGCCAAGTTCGAGCCGGGCTTGCTTGCGCAAATCAACAGCGCTGCCCAACTCCAATTTGGCGGCCAATGCCGAAGTTACTTCATCATCCGGATAAGGATCGGCCAGCCCCATGCTCTCCGAGGTATCGACCAAGACGAGCAAGTGCGAAGGAATCGATTCGTGCTTGGTCACCACCAGCACCAGTTCCATCAGCATGAAGGCGACGCAGGTCAACACCAGGCAGCGCAGCGCCACGAGCGCCATGCGCATGCCCATCCGCACGGTACTCAACTCGCTGCGGTACAGGTACCAGACGCCAGCAAGACCCGCGACCGCCAGCGCCAAATATCCAATGGCCCAGACACCTTGTGGAAATGAATGGAATTGAATCTGCCACGCGCCGCCCGACGCCCAATCGGGAGCTTGCTTCAAACCCATCAGCCATCGCACGTAGTCAGACATCCGCCCGCTCAATTAATGCTCAAAAAAGTGTTTCGACAGTTTCTACCGCTGCCGGCCAGCCCAACGGGCAAAGCAAGCTTCGACAACCAGCAATCCAAACAGTCCCATCGCCAACGTGCGCCATATTTCCTGGCCTCGAACAGCTAGCGACGGATCGCTGCCCGCGCTCAACGAAATCACTTCCGGCTCTAGCGCTCCCCACAAGGCGCTAAATTCCTCGCTGGCGATTCTTTCCAGATCGCTTTCGCGCCGGTCGGGATTAATCGCGAACACGTCGCTTGACGGACCAGACACCGAGTCACGCCAGGTCAACTTATAGAGGCCCGCAGTTCGCGTATCGGCGTAGCTCAAGGCCTTGACGAGCTTCGAACTCTTGCCCCCCTGCTCTGCCTGAGCCGGTGCGGCCTCGGAAACGACCAGCGGTTTGGCTTCTTGGCCGGCCGGCACTTCGATCGCGGGCTCCGAAATATCGTGTGAAGCAGGCAACTCGACCCGCAGAGGCTGGCCGGCCGCAAAGCTGTGCAAGCTCGCCGTGCTGCGAGCGATCGCGCGGGCCGCTTCGCGAACGGCCAAAACGTAGCTCGACTCGGTTGGCCAGTCGCTCCAACTTCGGTCGGCCGCCGTGGTCCACAGCAGAACCTTTCCGCGACCAAACACTTTTTCCACGACGGCGGGCGCGGCAGACTGATTGTTCCAACGCGCTAACACGCGCACGCCTTCGACATCACCGGCCGAAAGCTTGACCTCATACGATTTACGAATCTTGATTCGTTCCAACGCGGCCGGATTCAATTGACCCAAGGCTTCCAGCGGCGAACCCTCGGAAGATTCGATCAGCAAGCCAGTGAATTCGCCGTCCGAGATGCTCTCCAAGCTCGCGGGCAGCAATCCGCTGCCCCCCTTGAACAGCAATTGGTTGTAATTGTCAGGGTCCACCTGATCGCCGACGAAGATCATCAAGCCAGTGCCCGCGGATACCAGCCGCTCGAGCAGGATCGCCTGATCGGAGTTCAAATGGGCCACGTTGGCCAGCACCAACAAATCGGGGCGAGTCGGCGGGCTCGAGGCCCATTCGGAATCGGTCACCACTTCGACTCGAAATGTCTCGGCGGACTCGCCGGCCAACGACAAAGCCAGCGCAAGAAAATCGGTCTCGCCACCCAAGGGATCCGTTGACGGTTCCCCATCGACGAGCAGCATGTCCATGCTCTGTTGCACGTGAACCACGGCCCAACGCGAGTTATCGCCCACGAGCGCGTCGGCGGGCAATTCGAAGGCCACCTGATGCAGGCCGGGTTCCTGGAACGTGGCCACGAGCGGCAGCCGGGCGGTTTCTCCCACGGCCAACGTCGGCAAGCGCACCAGAGTCGGCTTGTCGTCGACAATGAAGTTCGCATCCAGGCCGGCCAGTTCGGCGCCAGAGTCGTTGCGAACCTGAGCTTCGAAGCGCGTCGGCGTTGCGGCCAGAGCTAGCCGGTCGACCTGCTCCAAGCTCACTAGCGCAGCGTTGCTCGTCGGTGCGATCCCGACGTCAAAAACTCGCAACCGCACACGCCCGCTGGCCCACCGATTGCCGAGCTCCGACAGTTGACCTTCCCAGCCCGCTCGGCGCATGTCGGTGACCAATGTGACCTCATGCAGCGGATATGAGCCGCCGGCAATCAGCTCGTCGATGGCTTCCAAAATAGGTTGCCAGGCGCTAAACGTATCGGCCGGTTGCACGTTGCGAATCATCTGCACCAGGTCGTCGACATTTTCCAGATCGACCTCTCGCAACAGCGGCGATTTGGGCTGCGATGCGAGCACCAGCGTAAAACGATCCTTGGGACCAAAGGTAGTCACGAGGTCTGCCAGAATTTCTTGCCCGCGGGCCAGTGCCGTTTTCCCCTGATCCGCATAGCCCATGCTGAGCGAATCGTCCAAGAGCACGATACGGTTGACTCGCCCGCTCCCCCCCAGCCAACTCGAAAGACCTTCGGCGTGCATCACCGGTCGGGCCACCAGAAAAAACAACAGGAGTACCACCAGCGTGCGCAACAACAGCAACAGGATTTGCTCGATTCGAATCCGCTGCCTGTTGCGCTGGACCGAGAGCTTGAGATAGCGCATCGGCGCCCATTCGACTTTGCGGTACTGACGCCGGTAGAGTAGATGAATTAGCACGGGGATGCTGGCCAAGCCCAGTCCCCATAACAGCGGCTGATTCAAAAACGTGAGCGTGTTCATGCAGTTCCGGCGCGCGTGTTGGCCTAGCCTCGTCCTTTGTGCTTCAAATGCTTGCGCCGCTCGCGAGCGTGCAAATAATGACTCAATGCGTCGGCCAAGGGCTGGTCGGTCCGCAGCAGCAAGTAATCGATTCCCCGGCTGCCACAGCCGCCGCGCACGTCGTCCAGGAACTGCTGCATGGCCGATTGATAGGCCTTGCGAAATGCCCAGGGCTCGGCCAGCAATTCTTCTTGGCCTTCGATATCGCGAAACATCACCAGATCGTTGAACGGCAATTCCAATTCATCAGGATCGAGGACGTGCAGCACGATGATTTCGTGCCCCCGATACTGTAATCGCCGGATGCCGTCGTAAAACGAATCCAGGTCGGTCAGCAAGTCGGAAAAGATAATGGTCATGCCGCGCTGCTTCGCTTGTTCGCTCAGCGATTGCAACACCGTTCCGAGCTGGGTCTCTCGATTGGGCTGGGCCGCCTCGAGCAGGCCGATGATCCGCGCCAACTGGGCTTGCGTGGCGGCCGGAGGCAGCGTCTCGCGAGTCTCGCGGTCGAACAGCGCGATCCCGACGGGGTCCTGCTGCTCGATCAACAGCGTGGCCAGCGAAGCGGCTGCGGTGGCCGCGTAATGAAATTTATTGAGCGGCCCGGAACCGTAACGCATCGACGCGCTGCAGTCGAGCACGAGCGTGGCTCGCAGGTTGCTCTCTTCTTCGTATTGCTTGACGTAAAACCGATCGGTGCGGCCGAGCACGCGCCAGTCGAGCCGGCGCAGATCGTCTCCGGGCGAATACTCCCGATACTCGGCGAATTCGACGTTGAATCCGTGAAAAGGACTGCGGTGCAGGCCCGAGATCGTGCCCTCGACAACTTGTCGAGCACGCAACGAAAGCGAGGCAATGCGCGCGAGAACCTCAGGATCGGAAAACTTGAGCGACGTGGCCATCGACTTCATCTGCTCCTTGCCGCACCGGAATATCTTGCAAAAGCGCATCGATCACGCTGTCGGGCGTTTGGCCTTCCGCCTGGGCGGCGTACGTCGTCACCAGCCGATGGCGCAACACAGGATGGGCCACGAAGCGAATATCTTCGATCGTCACGCAAGTCCGCCCGGCGAGCGCCGCGCGGGCTTTGGCCGCCAGGATCAAAGCCTGGCCGGCGCGCGGGCCGGCCCCCCAGGCAATCCACTTGCTGATGTACGTGGGCTTGTGCTCTTCGGTCGTTCGCGTGGCCCGCACCAGCGCCATCGCATAGTCGAGACAGTGATCCGAAACCGGCACCCGCCGCACCAGGGCCTGTAACTTCGGAATCTCTTCACCGGTGAGCACCTTGGTGAGATCGTGCTGCTCGACGCCCGTCGTCACCCGATAAATCTGCCGCTCTTCGGCCGCCGTCGGGTAGCCAACAAACACCTTGAACAGAAAACGGTCGAGTTGAGCCTCGGGCAGCGGATAAGTGCCTTCCTGCTCGATGGGGTTTTGCGTGGCCAGCACGAAAAACGGATCGGGCAGCACGTGACGATGGCCGCCGGCCGATACCTGTCGTTCTTGCATGGCTTCGAGCAGCGCGGCTTGCGTCTTGGGCGGGGTGCGATTGATTTCGTCGGCCAACAGCACATTGGTAAAAACCGGCCCGCGCACGTAGCGCAACTGGCGCGCCCCGGTAGCGCGATCTTCTTGCAACACTTCCGTGCCCGTGATATCGCTGGGCATCAGG
>JAYVCO010000636.1:0-2268 GCA_043749935.1 Planctomycetia bacterium | reverse complement strand
GCCCAAGCAGCTCACCGCCATCCGCCAAGCGTATCCTGAAAAACAAATCCAAGTCTTCTTCCAAGACGAAGCCCGGTTTGGTCAGCAAGGCACACTGACGCGCGTGTGGGCTAAATGCGGCTCACGCCCTCGGGCGGTACGGCAAACGCAGTACGGCTATTTGTACGTGATCGCTGCAGCCTGTCCGGCGACAGGCCAGGCCGAGGGGATTTTTTCGCCGTACCTCAATACCGATACGATCAACGCTTTTCTCCGCGAGTTCTCGGCTGCGATCGCTCCGGACGTGCAGGCTGTCTTGATCTGGGATGGCGCCGGTTATCATACGAACGGACGACTCGAAGTGCCGGCCAATGTAAGCCTGATCCGACTGCCACCCTACTCCCCCGAGCTCAATCCGATCGACAACCTTTGGCACTATCAACCGCAAATACGCCGACTATGCCGCCCTTGAAACCGCGGCGATCCACGCTTGGGGCAGGGTCTGCCTGGTCTCAGAAACCATCCGCTCTGTCTGCCGAGCGGAATACCTCGATCGCGCACTCAATTCCTAGGGTCCGTATAATGCCACGAGTGGCGACAGGTAAGGACATTCAGCCTTTTTATAAAAGCAGAATATCTCCGTGTCCACGATCAGCACGGCCGAGCGAAGCCGCGAGCTGCCGCCGCTGCGGGGAAAAGAAACGCGGCGGGAAATAATCTTCCGCCGCAAATCGCGATCGCCCCGCCCTACCGCTTGCCCTTGTGCTCGACCTTCGGCCAGTACTTGTCGAACTTGAAGTGCGGGTCGTTGTCCAGGTCGTGGCATTTGATGCACAGGTTCTCTTCTGCCCAGGCGCGGGTTAGCCGCATCGGCACGCGCTCTGCATCGCGGCGGTCTTGCCCCTTGGCCTTTTCCGCCGCCACGTGGGCCGCGCCGGGGCCGTGACAATTCTCGCAGCCGTTGCCCGCCAGGTGGGGCGATGCTTCCAGCCCGGTGTAGCCGGAGACGTAAGGAACGTGCTCCTGCGGGTTCCAGCCGGTCGAGTGGCAACTGATGCACTCGGGATCGTAGAGCCGCGGCGGGCTGGTGGCGGTCAGGGTCTTGGTGGCGATCGCGTGCTTCGACTTGCTCCACACGCCCCACGCCGCCGTGTGGCACTCGCGGCAACTCTCGGAGCCGGCGAACTGCCCCGACAGTTTCTGCTTGCTACTGGTGCGCGGGTGTGTGACCGGCCGCGCGCCCAGCCCTTCCCAGCCTAGCTCCTTGAGCTGGTCCTGATACGAGGCCATCACGCGGCCGATTTCCGGGCTGTTCTTATAACGCGAGTCCATCGCGACTCGCTGGTAGCGGACCTGAATCTTCTCGTCGTCGAAAAAACCAAGCACCACCCCGAACATTCCCTTGTGACCGACTTCGATCAGCCGGGCTTTGGCCCCGGCGATCTTGGCGGGCCGGGCCGGGGGCTCATCGCCGCCGCCTGCACAAACCACGTAATGCAAGTCCTCGAACTTGCGGGCCAGGGCCTCCGACTCTTCGACGGTCGCATGGGCCAACAGCACGCGGACATCGCAGTCCTTGAGCTTCGGCATGACCTCGGCAAGGGCCTCGGCCGGATCGCGAAACTCGATCTCGGCGTTGTTGACTTCCTTTTGATACTTCTCGCCGACGATCGACGTGATGCCGATGCGGCGACCGCGGGCTTCGATGATTTTGAAAGCCGGGGTGAGCCCAAACAGATTGGCGTTGGCCGAGACGAACAGCGAGTCGTCTTTCTCATTGCCCGCGGCGGCGGCGGCCAGCTCGCCCGCCGAGAGCCGCAAGTCGTCGGCCCCCAGGGCCACGGCCCGATAGCCCATGATCTTGAGAGCCTCGGCCGAGATGGCGAACTGAATCTCGGCCTGCTTGCCAAAGCGGCGGACCTGCGAGCCGACATCGAGCGGCACGAGCTGCCAGCCCTTGCCGGTGAGCTCCTGGATCAGCGTGTGGCGGCGGCTGAGGCCGCCCTTTTGGTTTTCGATGCCCGCGCAGCCGCAGGGTTCCAGGTAGCCGTCTTGCCGGCCGGTGATGAACAGGGCGAAGTCCGGCTTGGGCCAGTCGACGAAGAATTCGCCGTTGGTCTTGATAGGGTCGAACGGCGGCTGCTTTTCGCCGGGGGCGGCGCTGGTAAACCCGGCTTGCCGCTCGCCGTCGTTCTGTGGAGCCGCAAGTGCCGGCCAGCCTTCGGCCAGCATGACGCCGACGACAAAGACGATCACCAGGGCGGCGAAATGGCGGGGTCTCAACGCCGG
>JAYVCO010000635.1:0-10559 GCA_043749935.1 Planctomycetia bacterium | reverse complement strand
TTGGGATGGCAACGACGAAATTGGCGCCGGCACGTTGACGATTCTCGATAGCAAACCGGACGAATCGGTCGAAGTTGAGCAGGCGTTCATCAGGCCATTTAATGGCAAGGCCCGAATGGCGTTCACTTTTGTGTCGGAGGGGGACGGTACCAAAGTAACCTGGAAGATGGACGGGACCAACGACTTCTTCGGCAAGGCTCTTTGCATGTTCATGGACATGGACGCGATCGTGGGCAAGTCCTTCGAGCAGGGCCTGGCCAACATGAAGGAGCTGGTTGAGAAGCGCGACGCGTCGCCGGCGGAAGCAGCGCCTTGACGACTTGCGCTCGTCAATCATGGCGAGCGGTTCAACTCGTTCCAGATTGCGGCGAACCACATTAGCCCGGCGTGGCGTTGGCCAATACCGGAAAAATGGCGACGCGTGCCGAGGCCACCGCGGTTTTCGCCGCCAAGGATGTCGGTGTCAGGTCCGGGACGGAAACCGGGCATGGCCCACAATTGATCGATCGCGGCGCGGATGCGGCCTTCGCCTTCCGAGTCGTTATAGACGGTGGGATGCAACGTCGATTTGGCCAGCAACCAGGGCGGATCGAAGCCCCATTCTTTCGCCAGAGACTCGCGGATCGTCGACATGTTTTTCACGTAATACTCAGTCGAGCGGTGCTCGATCACGTCCGACTCGCCCTGTTGCCACAGCACGGCGCGAAGACGGCCAGTGGTCTTACCGGCGCTGGCCAATTGCTCGTACAGCTTTTCGCCGGGCAACCACTGCCGCGTCGACGTACCGCCGACGGCGACATTGACAAAGCCGATGGGAACGCGTGCCAGCGGCAGCAGAAGATTTCCGGTCGTGGGCCAAATCGTGCCGCCGTCGCCCGCGTTGGGCTGGGGATCGTTGGCGATGCGCCAGCTCTTATTGGCCACGTCGTACCCGACCACCCTGCCCTGCGGATCTTCGACCTTGGTCAGTTCGTCGTTCGCGCCCACGGCGTAAGACTGACCGGCGACCACGAACACCTCGCCCACGCCGATCGGTTCGACGTTGGCCACGGCGATGGTCTGATCGCCACGCCGCGCCCGAACTTCGAGCCGGTACCAACCCCCGGCCGGCAACCGCGCCGTTGCCGACCAGGATTGATCGCGAAGCTGGCCCTTGAGCGCGGACCAATCGGTTCCTTTGCCAAATGCGACCTCAAGGGGCACCGCCCGGCACTCGAAAATCACATCGTCGCCAAGAGCGTTTGGTATCGATGATAGGTCAGCTTCGATTCGCACGTCGGCAAATCCAAGCTTTGGCCCCCCTGGCTCGTGCTCGTGCGCGCGGCGCGGGTCGAAATCGTGCCGCTGCACGACCTCGTAGGGACGAGGGCTGCGCAGTTCGAACCTGGCCGGCTCATCGCCCTTAGCTAGCGCTTGGACGCAAAGAATTCCAAGGGCCAGTAAGAAAATCGAAGAACTGAGTCTGATCGTGACGTTCGCTTGCACTTCGAAGTCTCCCAAAATGTGTGCCGGCTTTGTTAGAGGGCGTCTTGCACCCGTGCCTGTTCCGCTAACACGTAGCCGACTAGCCGATCGGCGAATGGTTCAAATGTCTTGATCGGTTCGCGGGCCAGTGGTTCCACGAGATAAACGAGTCGCAGCAGGTCCTGGCCGGCCGCAAAGTGCGGGGCCACGCCGGCCAGACCGAACCCATCGTTCTCCAATTCCTCCGTGACATGAGGCGTCGCTGGGTGGCCCAGGGGCAACTCGACAAACACAACTTCCACAGTCGAGCGTTCCACAAGATCTCGTTTAGCATGACGAATTGCATGGACCGTGTCTTCGCCGACTTGTTCCGCCCGCACGACGGCTCTGGCCGCGGAAGATTCGACACGCACCGCTAACGTGCCATGGCCCGAGGGCTCGCGAGGTTCACCCAACTCAATAGGGCATTGCAGATTGTCGTAAATCGCCGAAATGATTTCGCGATGCCGGCTTGGCACGTAGACCGTCCTCACGGCGGGCTTGGCCAGCCAATGAAAGTAGAGCAAGCAAGTGACGCGTTGCGGCTGCTCGGCGGCAATTCCGCGAAACGCCTCCTTCTTGGGCGAGATTCCCAGGCTCACGCCCGTCAGGTGGCCGCCGTGCGTGACATTGGATTTCTGAGTCAGCGTGTGAACCGCGACGGCGTCGGCGTACCAGCCGACCAGGCTCAATTGCTGCGCTTCCTGTACGGCCGTTTCTTTGAGTCCGTCCAACAGCCCTCGCCCTCGATGCGCGGGATCGACCACGGCCTGGCCGAGCTCCGCCACAGGCCCCGCCTGGTTCAGCTCCAACGCACAGTGTCCAACAACGCTGTTGGTTTCGTCGCGGACCACGATCGAAATGACAGAGCCATTCGCGTTTTGTGCGGCCACGCGCTGAGGATAGTACACATCCGGATTGAAATACGAATTTCCGTATGCCCGGTACATGAGTTGCGAGACTTCGACGGCCTCCGAGGCAGCCATGCGTTCGACTGCGTATTGCTGCTCGGGCGCAATTGGCGTGTCGTCGCGAAAGGGCGTCATGGCTTTCGCATCAGCCTGTTCGGCGACGCTCGTTACGTGCAGCCATTTGAGGATCTGCAGAGCCTTGCCTTCCGGGCCGAAAGCCAGCCAGTGCATTTCGTCGACGGTTCCGGCCGTCGGACAACCAAAGAGAGTCGTCGATGGGCCGGCGTGCAGTTGCTGCTCGAGCAGTACGATGTTTTGGGGAACGCCGTAGTCGCGAATTCGGATTTCGAGCTTGCCTTGTTTTTCAGCGATGACCAGTTTGATCGAGCCGTCCTCTCCCTCGCGATATGCATGCTCGATCGCATTCTGCACGGCTCCGACAACCAGTTGTTCGAGCTCTTGTGCGTTGGTAGCCGGCAAGCCCAACTGATCCAAAGTTTCGTGCGCGAAGGCGCGAACGCTCGGCAACACCCGTGGCTCGTTGTTCACTACGAGTTCCAACTGCATGCGTTCATCTCACTTTTTATGCCATCGAGCCTTCTGGGTCGCGCGCTGGGCCGCTATGGTTTATCGCCTGCCAACCGGCCCGGCTCGCGCCTGCCCGAACCATCGCGCTTGGTCAGCGAATCCCCCAGATCCTTGCGCGCCTTTTCGGCCAAGGCCAACAATTGCTTCACGACGTCTGGGTGCAATGCCGCGACGTCTGTGGTTTCGCTGATGTCGGCGTCGAGATCGTAGAGTTCCGGATGCGTGAGCTGGCGTTGTTCATACTCGGCAGGTTTGCCGTCGCGGCCGCCGGGGCGTCCGGCCAGCGTGCGATAGGTGTGCGGGAGGTACAATTTAAACCGTCCGCTCGAGACGGCTTGCAGTTCGTTATCCGCATAGTAATGGAAGTAGGCTTCATGTGGGTTCTTCGCGTTGGGACTTCCAGCTAGCAAGGGCCAAATGTCGAGGCCGTCGATTTTGTTTTTCGACAGTTGGGCGCCAATCAGGCCGGCAATCGTCGGAAAGATGTCGATGGTCATGGCGGGCTCTTTGCAAACCCGGTCGGCGGGAATCACACCCTGCCAACGCGCGATGAAAGGTTCGCGAATCCCCCCTTCCCAACCGGTGCCTTTGCCTTCGCGTAGAGGCCCGGCCGATCCGGCGTGATTGCCGTAGTTCAACCACGGGCCATTGTCCGATGTGAAAATCACCAGCGTGCGTTCGTCGAGACCATTCTTATGCAGGGCCGACAATACTTCGCCAACCGACCAGTCGATTTCTTCGATGACGTCGCCGAACAAACCCTGCTCCGACTTGCCCTTATACTTGTCGCTGACGTGCAGCGGCACGTGGGGCATGCTGTGAGCAAGGTACAAAAGGAAGGGCCGTTGCTTGTTCTTGTCGATGAAACTGACGGCACGCTCAGTATAAAGAGTCGTGAGTTGCCGCTGTTCTTTCGACGTGACTTCTGGGACCAGCGGGCGGTCGCCTTCGATCAGCGGCAAGTTCGGATAGCCGCTGCGTCGCCGCTGCTCAGGCGACATCGTCACGTTCGCCGGGTGGAAGGGCCACATGTCATTCGAGTACGGCAGTCCCAAGTATTCGTCGAACCCATGGCGGGTCGGCAAGAATTGCGGAGCATCGCCCAAATGCCATTTCCCGAAAATCGCGGTGGCGTAGTCGCGCTGTTTGACCAGTTCGGCCAGGGTCATCTCGCTATCGCTGATTCCCACCTTCGATTTTGGGCCCAGCGCGCCTTTGATGCCGATCCGATTTGGATAACAGCCCGTCAGCAGCGCCGCGCGCGACGTGGAACAGACCGCCTGCGCGACATAAAAGCGAGTGAAGCGGATCCCTTCGGCAGCCATCCGGTCGATATTCGGCGTGGTATAGCCCTTGGCGCCAAACACGCCGACGTCGCCATAGCCCAGATCATCGCAATAGATAATGACGATGTTCGGTTGATGGGTCGTGTCAGCTGCCGAGGCTGGCGGGGCGAAATAGCTTGCCACGACGAAAAAGAAAATCACACCCCGCCACCGGCGTTCCATGCCAAATGTGTGAAGTCCAAGAGAAAGAGACGCGTTTGGATTGTTCACGGTTTTCCTCCAGAGGAGCCAAGTCAGGGACCGCGATGGACTGCGGGTTTCTGGTGTTGGCTACAGTTTAGCCCTGACTGGAGGGATCCGCCACGACTCTTCGTCGCGAATGACGTGGGGTGACGTGAGCGGTCAGATCAGTTCGCCGGCAGCCGTGGAAGTGCTGGCGGCTCGTCTTTGCCCTGATTCGGCGGCGGGATTTCCTCCCGCCCAATGATGGCGGCGTCGGCATGCCCTTGGGCAAAGTATTGCCATCCGCCTCCGAGCGCGCGAAAGACTTGAATCAGGTTTAGCGCGATATTGCCTCGCGTCGATGCGAGCTGATCTTGCTGAGTGACCAACAATCCCTGCGTGTTGTACACCCGGTTAAAGTCGGTGACGCCCCCTTCGAACTGGATGATGACCAATTGCACCGAACGGTCAGCCTCGCGAACGCTCTCCTCTAGCCGCGCGGCCTGCTGTTGCGATTGAATGAATCCGACCAGCGCGTCCTCGACTTCGCGTCCGGCGGCCAGCACGGCTTGCTGATATTGGAGCACGGCTCTGTCGAAGCGGGCGTCTTGCACGCGAACGTTGTTCGTGATACGGCCATAATTCAAAATGTTCCACTGAAACGAAGGCAAGATGAACGTCGTGGCACTGTTCGCGGCAAACAGGTTTTTCAGATCGCTGGCGGCGTAGCCAATAAACCCGCTAACGCCCAATTGGGGATAAAGATCGGCCTGGGCCACGCCAATGCGTGCGCTTTGGGCCGCCACTTCGCGCTCGGCCTGGCGCACGTCGGGCCGCCGCCGCAGCATGTCTGCCGGAATTCCCACGGCGGCCGTGACCGGGGCGATGGGAATCGGCGCAGGAGCGAGTTGGCTCGCCAGATCGGTAGGCGGCATGCCGAGCAATATGCACAATTGATTGCTCGCCTGACGGCGGCCGGTTTCCAAGGGAGGAATGAGTGCCTCGGTCTGCGCCAAGTTCGAGCGCGCTTGCCGCATGTCGAGCTCAGTGGCCGTGCCGTTGTTGAACCGCAGTTCCGCCAGCCGCGTCGACCCCTGCTGAACCTCCACGTTTCTCCGCGCAAACGCCAACCGCTCTTCGTACGTGCGAAGCTGCACGTAGCTCGTGGCCACTTCCGACAGCAACAGCACCAAGGCATCGCGATAGCCTTCCACGGCAGAACCCAAGTCAGCATTGGCCGCTTCGACGCTGCGGCGGTACCGGCCCCAGAAATCTATTTCCCAAGAAGCGTTGAAGCCGGTCGCCCAAAGATTGAGCGTGGTGGGCAGCGGCAGCGTGAGATTCTTAGACAAATGGCCGTGCGCATAGCCGCCCAGCGCTCGTTGCGATTGTGGAAACAAATTGCCGGCCGCGATATTCCGCTGGGCGCGAGCCTCGAGAATGCGCGTGCCGGCCGTGCGCAGGTCGAGGTTCTGGCGGTACGCGGTTTCAATCAGACCATTAAGAGCCGGGTCGTCGAATAGAGCCCACCAATCGCAGGTCATGGCGCGGTTGCTGTCGACGTGCGAGTCGGCGTCTTCGATCCAGCCCGTCGCCACGGGCGCTGGCGGCTGAGCATAGTTAGGCCCGACCTTGAAGCCATTGTGATACCACTGGCGCATGCTCGTGCAGCCACTAAGGAAAAGGGCCCCAGTGAGCAAAAGGGCCACAAGCGGCCAGCGCGCCGCACACGCAGATGCGTTGGCAGACGGTACACCGGCAGCGCGCATTTCTAGCGCAGCGCGACAGACAGCGATCGGGGCCTGTGCCGGGCAGTCGTCCATGATGACCCTTGACACACGAGCGATGTACCGCGTCATGCGGTAACGAGAGGCATGTCCTAGTGCAGTCTGCCGGTACAATCGACAAACCTGCCAGCTTCGGGACGAGCCGGTTCCATGGTGTTACTCGGCATACCCTTAAAGCAGCCATTAGCCGAACCAACCGCAAGGTCGCCGCGCGCGAAACTGGTCAAGCTGTGCCGGTTGTCCCACAGACCGCTCCGGCGGCACTGCCAGTCGGCCACGACATCGGCGCACCCTGTACTGGTTAGCGAAGGCGTGCGGAAGCCAGCTCGGGCGGAGAAGAATACAGCAGCGTTTGATCGGCGATCGGCTATTCGACGCGATGCCGGAACAGCCAAGCCGCGCTCGACAGCGTGACCGACCCGATTACCGCCATCGGCCAGATATTTTGAAGCACGATCGAGGTCGGCAAATCCTTCAGGAAAATCCCTTTTACGATCACGATGAAATAGCGAATCGGATTGGCCAGTGTAACCCACTGGAGCCAGTCGGGCATGTTTTCGATGGGACTGGCGAATCCCGACAGGAGCATGGCCGGCACCATGAACACGAAGCCGCCGAGAATCGCTTGTTGCTGGGTCTTGGCCAAGGACGAAATGAACAAGCCGACCCCGATGACGGCGAACAAATAGACCACCATGCTGGCGTACAGCAAAAGAATCGAGCCGTGCATCGGCACGCGAAAAGCGATCACCCCCACCAGCACCATCAGCGTGGCCTCACCCACTCCGATCAATAGTGACGGCAAAGTCTTGCCGAGAATGATTTCATAGGGCGAAAGGGGCGAAACCAGCAACTGCTCGAACGTTCCCAGTTCGCGTTCGCGGGCCACGGAGAGCGATGTCAGGACCAGCCCCATCAACGTGGTAAGGATCGCGACCAGCGCCGGCACCGAGTTCCACGTGCCTTCCAAGTTCGGATTAAACCAGATGCGGGCCACGACGACGCTGGCCAAGGGTCGGCTGCGCCTGGGATCGAGTAGTTCCATGGCGTAACGATTGACGATGTCGCCCGCGTAACCGGCCACGATCTGCGCGGCGTTCGAGCGGCGGCCATCGAGAATCAATTGCACTGGGGCCGGAATGCCTTCGGCCACTTTGCGCGAAAAGTCGGGCTGAATGTGAACCACCATCATCACGCTTCGCGAATCGATCGCGGCGGCGATTTGCTCGACACTTGAGAGGTGCTCGATATAGGTGAAATTGGAGGAACCTTCGAAGCGGGCCACAAGATCGCGAGCCGCTGTACCGAGGTCCTGATTGAGCACCGCCATCCGCACATTCTTGACCTCTTGCGTGGCTGCGAACGAGAAGACCAGCATTTGAATCGTCGGCGGAATGATCAAGATCAAGCGGCTATGCGGGTCGCGCCAGATGGCCAACAGCTCTTTGATGATCAGCGTTCGGATTCGCTGCCACATGGCCTCACTCCAACCGCATCCGCGTCTTGCGGACCAAAAGGATCAACAGCGCGGTGCCAAAGGCCACCAGTGCCAGGGTGCTGGGCACAAGCACCGACATCACATCGCCCGCCAAAAACAGCGTTTGCAATACGGCGACAAAATAGCGAGCCGGCAGCAAGTACGTTATGAGCCGGATCGCCAGCGGCATGGCGTCGATCTCGAAAATGAACCCAGACAGTTCGAATGCCGGCAGAAAGGCCGCTATCAGCGCCGTTTGACTGGCCGCGAACTGATTCTTGGTTAGCGTCGAAATCACCAGACCCAGCGGAAGCATCGCGTAGAGGAATGCGGACGACACAATCAACAGCGCCAGAATCGAACCGCGGAAAGGGACTTGAAACATGAATATCGCGGTGCTGGCCGCGACACACATCGCGAACATGCCCATCAGAAAATAAGGAATCAGCTTGCCTAGCAGAAACTCGGAGACGCCGACCGGAGTGGTCATCAAGGCCTCGATCGTGCCGCGTTCCCATTCTCGGGCCACGACCAGCGCCGTCAGCAGCGTGCCGATCAGCGACATGATGATCGCGATCGAGCCAGGAATCAGAAAATTTTGACTGCGGATTTCGGGGTTGAACCAGAATCGCTGCTCGACATAGACGGGCGGCGCCAGATTGCGGCCGGCCGCCAGGTCTGCTTGCGACAGCGCCTCTTGCTCAAGCCAGTTGCTCCACACGCCCTGGGCATAGTTCATGACCAGGCCCGCCGTGTTCGGATCGCTGCCGTCGACCAACACTTGCACCGGAGCCGTTTCGCCGCGTCCCAGCCGCTCAGCGAAATCCGAGGCCAGCACGACCACCCCCTTCAACCGGCCTGCGACCAGGTCGTCTTCAAACTGCTTTCGGTGCCGAGCGATCTGGACCTTGAAGTAGCGGGAATTACGAAACGAATCGAGCAGGCTGTTGGCTTCGGGCGTCGATTGTTCGATGACGATCCCAATCGGCACGCGTCTCAAATCGAGCGTCACTCCAAAGCCGAAAATGAACAACAGCAACAGCGGCAGCACTCCGGCGATCAGATAGCTACTCGGATCGCGGCGAATTTGAAGAAATTCCTTTCGCACCAGCCCGGCCACTCTTCGCAGCCAGGCAATCGAGCCGCGAGAATTGCTGCTCATGATGCCTCCCGGCGCTGGTTGTGGCTTTGGTTGTGACTTTCGACCAGTTCGATAAAAGCGTCTTCCAACGTCGGCTCCGGGCGATCTGGGCGGCGGACTGACGCCTTCAATTCGTCGGGCGAGCCCTCGGCGATCACGCGTCCTTGAAAGACCAATCCAATCCGATCGCAGTATTCCGCTTCATCGAGAAAGTGTGTCGTGACCATTACGGTCACGCCGCGCTCGGCCATGGCATTGATGTGCGACCAAAACTCGCGTCGCGTAATCGGATCGACTCCCGACGTCGGCTCGTCCAGAAAAATGACGGCCGGATCGTGAATGATGGCGCAGGCCAAGGCCAGCCGCTGCTTGAAACCCAGCGGCATCTCGCCGGCGTTGTGATCGAGATAGGGCGCCAGCCCGAACACCTCGACCATCCGCGAAGTGGCTTCGACCAGTCGGTGCCGCGATAGCCCGTAAACGCCACCAAAGAAATTGAGGTTTTGCCGGACGCTCAGATCGCCGTAGAGCGAAAACTTCTGGGCCATGTATCCCAACTGTTGCCGTGCGGCGCCGCCGGCCCGATAAAGATCGTAGCCCGCCACGCGTGCATAGCCCGATGTCGGCCGCAGCAGGCCGCAGGTCATGCGGAACGTGGTGCTCTTGCCCGCGCCATTGGGGCCGAGCAGTCCGTAGACTTCGCCCCGTCTGATGTTAAATGAAATATGGTCGGCGGCCGTGAAGCTGCCGAATCGCCTCGTCAACTCATGGGCCTCGACGACGGCTTCGTCGGCAGCGTGCTTGATCGGCGGAGCTTTGGAAAACGGCGATTCGCCTTTGTGTCCGCCGCCGAGCAGATCGACGAAGGCATCTTCGAAGCGCGGCGGAGTCGGCACGACCGTGGCACCCTGTCCAAAAGTATTTGCGTCGGGATGCGACCCTTCTCGGGCCATCACCAGCCGCACGTTGCTGCCTTGAATCACGCCATCGATGACGTCTGGCTGATTGAGTGCCTGGGCCAAGACGCGACGCCGTTGCGAACCCAAGTTTTGGATCAGAAACGTTCGGCCGGCAACCCGCTGGGTGAGCTCCTTTGGCGGACCGTCATATAGCGGACGGCCTTCATTGAGCAACAAGACCGACGCGCATCGTTCGGCCTCGTCCAAATAAGCCGTGCTCCACACCACGCCAATACCCTGATCGACCAATTCATAGACCATCTGCCACAGTTCGCGTCGGGAGATCGGATCGACGCCGACGCTCGGCTCGTCGAGCAACAACAGCCGGGGCGTGTGAATCAGTGAACAGGCCAAGCCCAGCTTTTGTTTCATCCCACCCGAAAGTTGACCGGCTAGCCGGCCAGTGAACGGCCTCAGGTTAGTGAACGCCAACAGACGCTCGAACGCCTGCTGTCGCGGGCGGCCGATCACTCCGCGCAGATTGGCAGAGAGGTCCAGGTTCTCAAGCACGGTGAGGTCTTCGTAAAGCCCAAACCGTTGAGGCATATAACTGACATCCTCGCGCAGCCCGGCCAGGTCGCCTGTCGTGTCACTGCCGCAAACGATCACGCGTCCTTCGCTCGGCAGTAGAAGCGCCGCCAACAGCCGCATGAGAGTTGTCTTGCCCGCACCGTCGGGGCCGACC
>JAYVCO010000634.1:0-5182 GCA_043749935.1 Planctomycetia bacterium | reverse complement strand
GCCACAGGATGGAATTCTGCGGTCGGTCAGCGCCGCGACCGGCGAAGTGGTCACGCTCGGGGCGCCGATGTTCGAAGTGCTCGACTTTGATCCCGTGTGGGTCAAGGTTTCGGTCTACGTGGGCGAAGTCGAGCAGATCGCGGTTGCCCAGCCTGCCAAGATCAGTCGCTTGGGTGACCCGGACACGGCGACGGCCCGCACGGCGCCGACCGTCAGCGCTCCGCCCACGGCGATCGCGCTTTCGTCCTCCGTGGATTTGTATTACGAGTTGTCGAACCTGACGGGCGCTTTTCGGCCGGGTGAGCGCGTGATTGCTCAATTGAAACTTGTCGGCGATGAGTCGAGCCTGTCGATTCCTTGGTCGGCCGTCATCCACGATATCAATGGCGGCACCTGGGTCTATGTCCAAGTCGCCGAGAACAAGTTTGCCAGGCGACGCGTGCAGGTTCGTTACGTGGTCGACGATTTGGCCGTGCTGGCCCAAGGCCCGCCCAAAGGGACGCCTGTCGTCACCGCCGGTGCGATGGAATTGTTTGGCACCGAGTTTGGTTTCGCCAAGTGAGTGACACATGAACTGGCTGATCACTAGCGCGCTGCGACTTCGAGTGCTGGTGCTCGCACTTTGCGCGGTACTGCTCGTTGTCGGCGGCAGAACCCTGCGCACGACGCCCCTGGACGTGTTTCCAGAGTTTGCGCCTCCTTTGGTCGAAATCCAAACCGAGGCGCCGGGCCTGTCGACCGAAGAAGTCGAAAGCCTGATCAGTATGCCTTTGGAAAACGCCCTGAACGGTACGCCCTGGATGAAGACCATCCGGTCGAAATCCGTGCTGGGGCTCTCCTCGATCGTGCTGATTTTTCAGGAAGGCACCGATTTGATTCGGGCGCGACAACTCGTGCAAGAGCGCTTGGCTCTGGCGGCCAGTCGGCTGCCGACGGTGGCGCGTCCGCCCGTGATGCTATCGCCACTTTCGTCAACCAGCCGTGTGCTGAAAATCGGCGTCACCTCGCCGACGCTGTCGCAGATGGACATGACCATTTTGGCCAAGTGGACGATCCGCCCGCGTCTGATGGCCATTCCCGGAGTGGCCAACGTGGCGATCTGGGGTCAGCGAGATCGTCAGTTTCAGGTGATTATCGACCCCGACGTGCTGCGGGCCCACGAAGTGAGCTTGGACTTTGTCCAACGGGCTGCGGCCGAGGGCACGTTGCTGAGCGCCGCCGGATTCTATGACACACCGAATCAAAGGTTCGCCGTGCGCCAGTTGCCGGGCGTTCGCGAGCCCGGTGATCTGAAGGAAATGATCGTCGACTACCGCGGTGGCGTGCCGATACGCCTGGGCGACGTGGCCCAAATCGTGGAAGGCTTCCCCGCGCCGATTGGCGACGCAATCATTAACGACGTGCCTGGCCTATTGTTGATCGTGGAGAAACAGCCCTGGGGCAACACGCTCGACGTGACTCGGCAGGTTGAAGCGGCGCTTGATGACCTGCGCCCCGGTCTGCCCGACGTGGAAATCGATCCCACGATTTTTCGGCCGGCGACGTTTATCGAGCAGTCGTTGCACAATCTGTCGGAGGCCATGTGGATCGGCTGCGTGCTCGTGGTGTTGATTCTCGCGGCGTTCCTGTTTGATTGGCGGACGGCCGTGATCAGTCTAACGGCGATTCCTTTGTCGCTCGTGGCGGCCGCCTTGGCCCTGCACTATTGGGGCGCGACGCTCAACACGATGGTTCTGGCCGGGCTGGTGATCGCACTGGGCGAAGTGGTGGACGACGCCATCATCGATGTCGAGAACATTCTCCGTCGATTGCGGTTGAACCGCCACAGCAATCATCCGCAAAGCGCGTTTCAAGTCGTGCTGGCCGCGTCGCTCGAAGTCCGCAGTGCGGTCGTTTTCGCCAGCCTGATCGTGGCGTTGGTTTTCGTGCCCGTGCTGTTTCTCGACGGCGTGGCCGGTTCATTCTTCCGGCCGCTGGCGATTGCTTACATGCTGGCCATCCTGGCATCGCTCTTGGTCGCGCTGACGGTCACTCCGGCTCTGTCGCTGATGCTCTTGCCGAGCGCCCCAGAGCACCGGCAGGCCCCGCCGCTGACTCGCTGGCTCAAGGGAATCTACGGCAGCCTGCTGCCTCGCTTTGTTCACCGCTCGCGCCTGGCGATTGTCAGCATCGTGGTGACATTCGCGGCCACCGGGCTGGCGGTCAGCCGATTGGGCGAGGAATTCCTGCCGAACTTTCAGGAGCGAGATTTCCTGATGCACTGGGTCGAAAAGCCAGGCGCTTCGCTCGACTCGATGCAGCGAATCACGCAGCGCGTGAGCCGTGAGCTTCGTTCCATTCCGGGCGTGCGCAATTTTGGATCGCATATCGGTCGGGCCGAGGTTGCCGACGAAGTGGTCGGCCCCAACTTCACCGAACTGTGGATCAGTGTCGACCCCGACGTCGAACTGGCCGGAACGGTCAAGAAAATTCAAGGAGTCGTGGACGGCTATCCCGGGCTCTATCGCGACTTGCTCACCTATTTGAAAGAACGCATCAAGGAAGTGCTCACTGGTGCGGGAGCAACGATCGTGGTTCGCACCTTCGGTCCCGACCTGGCGACGCTACGAGCCAAAGCCGAGGAAATCAAGCACGTGATGGGTGAGGTCGAAGGGGTGCAGAACTTGAAAGTCGAGACTCAAACGCTCGTCCCGCAACTGCAAGTCCGGCTGAAGCCCGAGGCGCTCGCGCAACTGGGCCTGACGCATGGTCAAGTGCGACGCGCGCTGGCCACGCTCGTCAACGGAACCAAGGTGGGTGAGGTCTATCAGGATCAGAAAAGTTTCGACGTAGTAGTCCGAGGCACGCCCGAGTTGCGCACCGATCTGGCCGCCCTGAGGGAGCTATCCATCGATCTTCCGTTAGGCGGCCACGCTCCGTTGTGCAACGTGGCGGACCTGGACATTGTGCCGACACCGAATGAAATCAAACGAGAATCGGCCTCGCGGCGCATCGATGTCATGTGCAACGTCCAAGGCCGCGACCTGGGTTCCGTGGCTCGCGAAATCGAGAGCAAGGTTCGCGAACTGAAGTTCGGCGCGGGATATCACCCTGAATTCTTGGGCGAATACGCGGCTCGCGAACAATCGCGACAACGGCTGCTATTGCTCTCCGGGATGTCACTCATTGGCATCTTGCTGCTGTTGCACGTCGATTTCCAATCGTGGCGCACGACCCTACTTGTCTTTCTGACGATTCCGTTCGCACTGGTGGGCGGTGTGGCCGGAGCTTATCTGCAAGGCGGCGTGTTGTCGCTCGGATCGCTCGTCGGATTTGTGACCGTGCTGGGCATCGCCGCGCGCAATGGCATCATGTTGATCAGTCATTATCGCCACCTGGAAGACGCCGAAGGCGAACCGTTCGGCCCCAACCTCGTGATCCGAGGATCGATGGAACGGCTCATCCCGATCATGATGACCGCGCTGGCCACCGGCCTGGCATTGGTCCCGCTAGTGATGCGTGGCAATCTGCCGGGGCACGAGATCGAATATCCCATGGCGGCCGTCATACTCGGTGGGCTGCTGACTTCGACGTTGCTCAACCTCTTCCTTTTGCCTCAGATCTATCTGGCGTATGGCCAGGTGCGCCGCACGGAGGCCAGCAGATGAATCGGAGAGCCATGGCAGGCTTCCTCCTCGTTGCCACACTCGCGACAGGATGTCGTTCGGGCAGTAAGCAGCTTTCGCCAGCGCAACTGGCCTCGAAAGTGCCTGCGCCGGAGGCTACGACAGAAGTGATCAAGCTTGGCGCAACTCCTGCGCTGATATCCGCTGAAGAGGCTGCAACGCGCCGGCTGCCTGAAGTAGATCCCGCGAGCACTACGATCGCTCCGCCACAAGTTCAGCAGGCGTCGTTCCGGCAGCCGGAACCCATTAGCCCAGCGCAAATGTCCAATCCTCAGCCCGAGGCCATTCAGGGCTGGCGGCTTTCCGAACCGATCTACCAGCCAACGCCGGTCGGCGCCCCGGTACGACTCAATCTTGTTTCCGCCATCGAAAAGGCGCTCGAGCAAAACCCCGACCTGGTGGCAATCCGGGCCAATGAGGGAGTTAGCTCGGCGGCATTCGGCGTGGCATCGACCTACCCGTTCAATCCGTTCGTGCAAGTGCAAGCAACTCCCTTCCAACAACGGCGGGATGGTACTTCAGGCGCTGTGTATCACTACGTCCTTCTAATGCAAACCATTCAGCTCGCTCATCAACAGCGCTACCGTGAGCAGCTCGGAGCCTCGGCTTTGAATTCCGTGCGCTGGAACATTCAAAACTCGGCACTGCTGGCAGTGGCTCAAACCGAGCGGCTTTATTTCACTGCCCTCTATTTGCGCGGGCTGCGGGACCTGACGAAAACCAATGCCGACCTGAACGCCCAGTTGTTGAGCGTCTTGGATCGTCAACTGAAAGAGGGCGCCGCCTCCGGCGTCGACGTGGCCACGGTGCGAATGGACAACGACTCGACCCAGCGGCAAGCTCTGTTGGCCGAGACGAATTACCAGACGGCTCTTTTGGATCTTCGACGGCAGTTGGACATTTCGCCCAATCAGCCTTTGGAACTGAATGACGATTTGACGAAAATCGTCTGGTTCGATGCCGAGCCGCGGCGATTGGCCAAAGTCGCTGGCACGCCGACCGAAGCCGAGGCTGAGCCAAAGCCGGAACCGGCACTCGAACGCCTTGTGGCGGCACGTCCCGATGTCATGGCGGCGCTAGCCGACGTTGACACGGCGCGGGCCAACGTTCGCGTGGCCAATGCCTCGCGCGTTCCCGACTTACAAATCGGTCCCTACTATCAACGGACCGACTCTGGCACGGACTTCTACGGATTTCGTGCGCACATGGAGGCGCCAATTTTTAACAATGGCGTGCCCCTGCTGCGCCAACGTGAAGCCGAATTGCGACAGCGAACTTTGGCCTGGCGACAATTGCAAACCCGCGCCACGCTCGAGGCGGGCGCCGCGATCGACCGCTACGAACGGGCTCGCCGGCTGGTCAAGGCCGGCGGCGTCGTCACGAACCAGGAATTGCCCCTCGAACTGCAAAAGTTGGAAGAGCAGTTCTTGGAGGGCGAAGTCGACATTGTTCGGCTGTTCCAAGCGCGCACTAGCACGATCCAAAATCGCCGCGCGGAACTCGACACGCTCAACGAA
>JAYVCO010000633.1:0-2017 GCA_043749935.1 Planctomycetia bacterium | reverse complement strand
GATCTCCTCGGTGAGTTGATTGATCTGATCGTGAACGTGAACGTGACTGGTTGTCATGGTGGCCATGGACGATGCCTTTCTTGATTCATAACTGGATGTGACTTGCTTTGTGCGAGGACGAATCTCTGACGAAGCAATCGGTGTGCCAGTCGCGTTGCTCGCAAAAAGCAGGTGATTGTCGTTCCGAGAGCGTGGCGTTTTGCCCCGGGCCGGAAAAGTACCCCACCGGAACGCAAACGGTCGGGACACTGGCAGACGCCGCCACAGTCACAAACTGGCGCGAGTGAAGCTCCAATCAATACAAGACGGGATTGCCTCAGCGCATGATGAGCAGCAGCGCGTGTCACGGTGACGCTAGGCTTTGTTTGAAAACTCGGGTTTGGGTGCCGGGGCTGGACCAATGGGAAGCCCCGGATCTGGAATCACCGGGGTTTCGCGAAGCGCTCCAACCCCGGCCACCCCATTGACTTTGAGTTTTCAAACAAAGCCTAGTCGTCCGCGTGAACCTCAACACCATACTGTTTGAGTTTGCGATACAGCGTCTTGCGGTCGAAGCCCAGAATGCGCGCGGCGACCGTCCTGTTGTCGCCGGTGGCATGCAACACGTGCAGCACGTAGCGACGCTCGACGTCTTCCATCGAAACCAATTCGGTCGGATCATCACCGCCGATGAAGACTTGGGAGCTGCGGTAGTCGCGAATCTTGTCCGGCAAATCTTCGACGGCGATTTTTTCGTATCTCGTCAGCGCCACGGCACGTTCGATGACATTACGCAACTCACGAACGTTGCCGGGCCAGGAGTAAGCCAGCAGCCTTTCGGCGGCCTGTTCGGAGATCCCTGTGACCGACTTGTCCGCGCGCTGGGCGTACGTGGTGACGAACTGCCGTGTCAGCAATAAGATGTCGGTCCCGCGGGATCGCAATGGCGGCAGTTCGAGCTGGATCACGTTGATTCGGTAGTACAAGTCATCGCGAAATCGTTTTTCCTCGACTGCGATCTCCAGGTCTCGGTTCGTCGCGGCGAGTACGCGCACGTTGAAGGAAACTTCTTTCTCACCACCAACCGGCCGCACCGTGCTTTCTTCCAGCGCACGCAGCAACTTGACTTGCATCGTAACCGGCATCTCGCCGATCTCATCGAGCAAGAGCGTACCACCTTCGGCCTGCTGAAATAGCCCCTTGCGTTCCGCGCGTGCGTCCGTGAAGGCTCCCTTGGCGTGACCGAACAGTTCGCTTTCCAACAAGTTTTCGGGCAATGCCGAACAGTTCACCGCGACAAAGGGGCCGTCGCGGCGCCGGCCCTGCTTGTGCAGTGACCGCGCGACCAGTTCCTTACCCGTGCCACTTTCGCCTGTAATGAGCACGAACGCTTCCGAATCGGCGATCCGCGAAAGTTGGTCGTATAGTTTTTGCATCGGCTGGCTCTCGCCGATCATGTCGCCAAAGTGCGTGGCCCGCTCGACGGCTTCGCTCAGCAATTTCACTTGCTGCTGGAGCCGCCTTTGCTTGACGGCACGATTGAGCACAATCGCAAGTAGATCCATTTCGATCGGTTTCGTGACGAAGTCGTAGGCACCGACACGCATCGCGCCGACCGCGGTTTCGAGATTTCCAAAAGCTGTCATCACGACCACGGGCACGTCGGACCGGTTGGCCACGATCTGCTCGCAAAGCTGCAGGCCGCTGGTGCCTGGCATTTTGACGTCGGTCAGCACTACATCGAAATCGCCTTCCTTCAACGCACTAAACGCATCATTCGCCGACGTGAACCAGCGCGACGTGTATCCGCGCAACCGCAGGTCGGTCTCGATCAGTTCGCACATGTTGCGTTCGTCGTCCACAATCAGAATATTTCCGTTCATGGCGATCCTTCCGCTGTGGGTTGCGTGGTCGATTCGATCGGTATGCGAATCGTGAAGCGACTCCCAACGTTTTTCTCACTTTGCACTTCGATCCAGCCGCCGTGCTCCCGGACGATTCCATGCACGATCGACAGCCCCAATCCCGTCCCGCTGCC
>JAYVCO010000632.1:0-2150 GCA_043749935.1 Planctomycetia bacterium | reverse complement strand
AACATCGGCTCCAGCGACCAGCTCGACGATCTGGTTGGCCAAGTCCAGGCGATTGTCCGCGGCGTGCAGCCGCAGGCGTTGCGCGACAACCAATCGTTGCGCCAGCACGTGGCTACCGAACTGAGCGTGGCCCAATCGGTGCTGGACGGCATGCTCGTCGATCGGCCGCGCCGCAACATCCAGCGTCGGCCTCTCTAACCGTAATATGCCCGAAAACCCCGGAGGATTTAGTGCTCTTTACGATTCATGCTGATGGCACGATGCGCTGCCTGTACAACGAGGCCGTCGATTTGCCGGCCATCGGTCAACTTTCGATCACTCGGGCCAGTTACGTCGAACCGGATGACACTGGTCAATGGTCTGCCGACCTGTCTCCGGTTTCTGGTCCCAAGCTCGGACCGTTTGCTCTACGCAGCGAAGCCTTGGCCGCCGAGCAAGCCTGGCTAGAAGCCAATCGGCTGTAAGCATCGCCTTGGCTAGGTGGCGTTCATGCCCACGCGGATCGGATCTCCGGAAACGGCAGTTCAGTCTTCGTTTCGCGAGTTGCCTCGATGGTCCTTTGCTGTGGAATCCCACGTGCGGTCCAGGATGCGACCACGCTGCCGCCCGTTGCGGGCTCCAGCGAGACATTCGACGACTCGCGACCTTCGCATTCGTTGAGCAGCGATATCGGCACGCGTAGCTGTTCGGCCGGCAGCTCACCGGCCTGGTGATATTCGATGGCGACTTCATGCGAGCGGGCACGAATGGATAAGCCTTGCGGACCGGTCTGGAAAAACACCCAGGGACCGGAGTCCCTGGGCGATGATTTGATGCCGGCACGACGAAACACGACTCGGAGTTGCCGAGCCAAAGAACGGGTGATATTCATGTGAGTTATCTCTGGGTGAAATGACAAAGAACAAAAATGCGGTCGGGCCGGCTATGCGGCCCTACGCCGATCGCGGTTTCGCGACGGGAACACAGCAACACGTTTGGCATCGAGCTGGTCCCAATCCACGATCAGCGGCTCCAGTTCCGGCGGCTCGATGATCGAGAAGCCACGGCTGCGGATCGTGGAGAGCGATTCACCGGTGGCCCGGGCCAATTCACGTTCCATTTGAGCTTGGGTCATGACAAGATTCCTTTCGCGAACAGCGGTTTAGTAAAGAGACAACAGCAAGCAACAAAATCGATCGCCGACGCGTGGGCGTACAGCGATCGCAGAAGGTAGATTAGGAAATCAAAACAGAGTGCAGCCAGAATAGCCGCTTACAGCCGGTTGGCTTCGAGCCAGGCTTGCTCGGCAGCGAGAGCCGTGCTGCGTAGATCGAACGGTCCAAGCTTGGGACCAGATACAGGAGCCAAGTCGGCCCACCACTGGCCACGCTCGTCGGGTTCGACGTGGCTGGCCCGTGCGATGGAAACCTGGCCGATGGCCGGCAGGTTGATGGATTCGTCGTAAAGGCAACGCATCGTGCCGTCAGCATGAATGGTAAGGAGCAATGTTCCTCCCTGGGTTTAGGTAGTTAGTGAGGCCGACGCTGAATGTTGCGACGCGGCCGGTCGACGAGCATGCCGTCCAAGACCGACTGGGCGACGCTCAGTTCGGTAGCCACGTGCTGCCGTAACGATTGGTTGTCACGCAGTTGTTGCGGTTGCACGCCCTGCACGATGCCGTGGACTTGCGACACCAGGTCGTCGAGCTGGTCGCTGGAGCCGATGTTCAAATGCCGGAAGCGGTCGAAGAACTCGCGGAGATTTTCGATGGCCGAATCTCGAAAGACCTTGGGCTTGCCGTCATCTTGGCCCGACAGCCGTTCGGTCAGATGCGAAACCAGCTTGGCCAGCTCACCGGTGAACGCCGCTTCGGCTAACTCCACCGCTTCGTTGAACCGGGCGACCACGCGGTCGGATTCCTGGCGATAGAGCTCCGGACTGAGCTGCCGCAGGTAGTCCGGTGGTTCCACGGAGGGAAAGTCCCAGGTGACCCCAAACAGGCCACGTAGGCTGGAAGGGTAATCTGACGGATTGAACAATCTGCCTAGCCGCTCGCGAGCCGCCGACTTCAGTTCGGCGTAATGCTCGTCCAGTCGCCAGACCGCTTCTTCCAGTTCGGCCCGTAGCGTGGTGAGCTGCACGTTGAAGGCCGCGATGTCCGACTGCCGGAT
>JAYVCO010000631.1:0-2503 GCA_043749935.1 Planctomycetia bacterium | reverse complement strand
GCTCGCCCAGGGCCGCACGCGCCGGATCCCAGACGTCGTACTGCTGCCGTTTGACCTGGCCACCGGGCAATGTCAGTTCCATTGTCCACGGTTGACCGCCAGAGTGGATTTCGAGAACGGCCCGACCATTGGCCCCCAACAGACTGATTTGCGTGCTCTCGGCCGTTTGCACCGGATTGACCGACCAGCGCGCGGCTATGCCGGAAGGGCCTGACATTTGCACGCCCAAACTTCCATACGCCGAGTCATCGCTCGTCCCGGCCATGGCTCCCAGCCGCGTCATATCGCCGGCGATGCAGCGAATCAGGTCGAGTTCGCGAGCAAACCGAGCAATGACCTGAGGTTTGCGTGGTTCGGCAATGCAGCTTTGCACGAGCACCTGCTCGATTTTTCCGATCGGCGACGCAGACTCTTGGCTGTGAATTTTTGCCAGTTCTTCGATCGCAGGATGATGGCGGTCCGGAAGATTGGGCACGACCACGCAAGTCGTATCGCGGCGGATCATGTCCAATTCGTAGTAGATCAGCATCGACTCGACAACCGGGTGCGATACCAACAGCGGCACGCCGGCTTGAACGAGCTTGCGCAACTGCTCGGCGCGCCGATCCTCGTCCGTCCCACGGGCCACGATGACCGCGTCGACGACTTGCTGATCGAGCAGGGCTTCCCAATCGGCAAACTTTCGGGCGCGACTCACGAGGGGAGCCAAAGCGCTGAAGGTTTGCGGGTCGGCGCCGTCGAGTTCACAAATACCCGCCAACTGGTAATGCTCGATCACGGCTCGCGTCAAGGCCGGCGTGCTCGAGTCGGCTCCGAGTAGCGCAATGCGAAGAGTAGGGGAGGGAGGGGTCATCAGTCCAGTATATCCGGTCGGACTACTCAACGTCTCGATTCCCTGGCGAGGAGAATTGCAACGTAATAGCGAGAAGCGATCAAGTGAGCGGCATAAGAACTTTCGTCAACGCTTCGACGAAAAAGAAATCGCCCCACATCACCGATTCATCGACGCCCAAGTTCTTGGGGGTGTGATAGACGCCATGCTTGAGAACGCCTTCCCAGCGGAGTGTCTCGATGGCGAGATATTGGGGAACCACCAGGGCGTCGAGCATGGCCAGCGCCGTTTGGCGATAGGCAACCGCACGATCGAGGGAACTGGTCTGGCGTTCCAAATCCAGTAGCGCGCTGGCGGCGATCGCCGCGGCCGAGGTATCCTTCTGAGGACCCCAGGGAAGGGGCGCGGCGAGATCGGCTGAAAAATCCCAGTAAGGAACATGATCTTTCGGCAAGTGCGTAAGCCAGAAGTCGGCATTCCGCTCGGCGACCGCCAAAAACTCTTCGTCGCCGGTCAGCGCGTACACCTGGCTGTAGCCATACATCGACCATGCCAGCCCGCGAGCCCAATTGCTCTCGGCGCTCAAGCCTTGATGGGTCGACTGACGCAGAAACTGGCCCGTCGCCGTATCGAAGATCCCTTCGTGGGCCGCCGATCCATCGGGTCGAACTAGCGTATCGCGCGTCGTGCGGCAATGGGCCGTGGCAATGCGTTTCAAATCCGCGTCGCCCGTCTCGCGCGCCGCATAGAGAATGATCGGAACGTTCATCATGATATCGATGAACAACGATTCGGACCCGATGAACGAGCACAGGTACTGGCCTTTTTCCTGAAACCGAAGGGCCAGCGTGCGGCCCGCCTGAATGAGTACCTCGTGCAGTCGTTCATCGCCCGTCAACTCGAACCATGGGCGATAGGTATTGAGAAAAATAAACCCGAGGTCGTGGACCTTACGGTCGTGTTGGCGTTGCTCCAACAGCGTGCTGTAGTGTTCGGCTCGCTCGCGCCAAGCCGCTTCGCCCGATCGCTTGTGGAATTGCCACATCATGCCGGCAAAAAAACCGCCAGTCCAATCGGTCCACAGTTCGCCAGCGTGGTGCCACTGCCCTGCGACCGTGTAGATTGGAAAATAATCAGGCGTGCGCTCGATCGTGGCAGCGACCTGCCGCTCGGCAAAGTCCAACGCCCGGGCATATCCAGCCGCGTGATAATCGGTCATGGGAACTAGATTCGTCAGAGCAAAATGTATCGATAACTATTCACGCGTCAATCGTATCGCTCGCTGAAGCGCGTGAACAGTGTCAGGCATGTAATGGCCGAGCCTTCTCCCTCGTCCACATGCTCACTAACGAGTATGATGAAACAAATCACAACTCGCATGACTCTCGCCAATGTCCGATCCCCCCAAATACGAGCCGCTGCTGCACGTCGTGCTCTATCATCCCGAGATTCCTCACAACACCGGCAGCGTGGGTCGCACGTGCGTCGCAGCCGGGGCCAAGCTTTGGCTGGTGCGGCCACTCGGGTTTCGGCTGGATGACTACTATCTTCGCCGCGCCGGACTCGATTACTGGCAGCATTTGGAGTGGGAGGCCGTCGACGATTGGCAGTCACTCGTCGAAAAACTGCCGCGACGTATACCTTGGTTCTTCACGAAGACTTCGGAGGCCA
>JAYVCO010000630.1:0-11171 GCA_043749935.1 Planctomycetia bacterium | reverse complement strand
GGCTTCGGTCAAGTGCTCGACGGCCGACTCGAAACGTCCGGCGTCGAAGGCCAGCCGACCCAGGCAATACCTGGCCACGGGGTGTTCAGGGCTGCTCAGAACCGCCTGGCGATAAGCCGCCTCGGCGTCGGCATATTGACCTTCCTGATGAAGCTGCCATCCACGCTTCAGCGTTGCCGCGAGATCTACCATGGGGCTCACTGTTAAACTTTGACTTGAATTCGCCAATATTACCATCATGCAAGACTGAGCGTCTGCGTACAAGTCGACTACCGACCACGATTCTAGGTGGGCGAGTTGCACCGCGCCGGTGGCGACCTTATCCTACACGGAGTCTCCAACTAATACGTTTTGAAGACAGTGCTCATGTCGAAGCATCTCGCTCTTTTGCTGGCCCTGCTAGGCGTTTTGTCGGTGGATTCCATGAGCACCGCGGAAGTCCCTCGATCGCAAGTCGTGCTGTGCATTCACGGAGGCACGGCCGCGGCGCGGAAGGAAATGACTCCGGAGTTGGAGAAACAACTGCGCACCGATTTAGATCGGGCGCTGGCCGCTGGTTTCGAGAAATTGCAGCAACCGAGCGGAACGAGTTTGGACGCTGTCGAGGCGGCGATTCGGATCCTGGAGGATTCTCCGCACTTCAACGCTGGCAAGGGCGCCGTTTTTACTCACGAAGGCCGCAACGAGTTGGACGCCTCGATCATGGAGGGCAAGACCAGGCGGGCCGGCGCCGTCGCCGGAGTCACGGTAATCAGAAACCCGATCACTGCCGCTCGGGCCGTGATGGAAAAATCGAAACACGTCCTGCTGATCGGTCGCGGAGCAGAAACCTTTGCCAAGCAAGCAGAGTTGGAAATCGTGGATCCTAAGTACTTCTGGACCGAGCAGCGTTGGAATCAAATCCAAGAAGTTTGGAAGAAAGAAGGCCGCGCGCCGGAAGACCCTGCCAAAGAAAGTACCAGAGCGCCTGCGCATCTCTGGGGTTCCCGCCAATTGGGCACCGTCGGTGCGGTGGCCGTGGATCGGGCTGGCAACCTGGCGGCTGGCACTTCTACTGGCGGCATGAACAACAAAATGTCCGGCCGCGTCGGCGATTCGCCGATTATCGGCGCGGGCACATACGCCGACAACGAAGCCTGTGCAGTTTCGGCGACCGGTCACGGCGAGTTCTTCATTCGTTATGTCGTGGCTCACGACATTGCGGCACTCGTGAAATACAAGGGACTGACGGTCGAGGCCGCGGCCGCTGAAGTCGTGCAACGGAAGCTCAAAGCGGCTGGCGGAGAAGGGGGCGTCATCGTGCTCGACGCCAAAGGCAACTTTGCCATGTCGTATAACAGCGAAGGCTTGTATCGCGGATCTGTCACGGGCGGGGGAGAGAGGAAGGTGCTTTTGTACAGCGAATAGCAAGCCAAACTGAAAACCGCGGGTCATGCGCGAGAATGACTCGGCAATGGGAGGCGGCGATGGCGCTATCGGCGACCCACCATTTCATCTTGCGCGACTTCTCCAGAAAAGGGCTCCTGCCACGGCACGGAGCGCTGCTGGAGATAGGCGAGGCCAACTGGTATGGCAACGTCGACCCGCACATTCTCGCGACGGACATTCAAGAATTCGTTTGCGATCCGCCGCGCCGCGACGCGTTGATGCAACGGCTCGACCAGCTCTTGGCCGATAAGCCTCCGACCTACCTATTCGATTTGGTGAAGATTTTTTACGAGATCTACTTCGAACCCTCGGAGATGCAAGCGGTCGATTTCGAGGGAACCGCGCATGCGCACCCGTTTGATTTGAACCTTCCTCTCGCACTGAGTCGCCGATTCGAGGTGGTGATCAATCACGGGACCGCGGAACACATCTTCAATATTGGCCAGGTCTTCAAAACGATCCATGATTTCACGATCCCGGGCGGCGTGATGATCCACGAGAGTCCATTTACGGGCTGGATCGACCATGGCTTTTATAGCCTGCAACCGACTCTGTTTTTCGATCTGGCCGCCAGCAACCATTACTCTCTGGCCGTGTTCATCGAGGATCTCGCGGCAAAAACTGTCACGCAACTTCAATCTCGTGATCAACTCTACGAGCTGGCAAGATCAAAGCAGCTTCCGGACAACGCGATGTTGCTGACGATTTTCAAAAAAGACCCAGACGACCGTCCGTTCGAAATTCCGATCCAGGGGTATTACCGCCAAGCTCTATCGGAAAGAGGAATCGCCGCTTGGACGGAGCTGCGTTACTAGAAACGCCGGGGGGGGGGAGTTTCGCCGGAAAACCGGCGAAAATCGCCGTCAGGGGTTGCTGCGGCCGGCGGTCGACGGAGTTACAATGGGCTCGATCTTGCCCAGGGGCGCGTCGCCGACAAAGGCCGCGGAAGCCAGCACCATCCCATCACGAATTTCGAAGGAGTTGATCCCGGTGATGAAACTGTGTTTGACATTGGCTGTTGTCGCGCTGCTCCCGACCATCGGGCTCGCGGCAGACGATATGGTTTTCGAGCGCGTCATCGGGCCGGAGTTTCCCGGCAAGTATAAGCACCCGGCTTCGATCGAGGAGCTCGCCAACGGCGACCTGTACATAGCTTATTATGGCGGCGATGGTGAGTATGCCGACGTCACGGCCGTCTACGGCATGCGAAAGAAGAAAGGCGAGACAAAGTGGTCGAGTCCCAAGATCATCGCTGATACGCCGTTCTATTCCGATGGCAATGCCGTCGTCTGGCAGGCGCCAGATGGTTTGGTGTGGCTGTTCTACGTCTGTCGGTTTGGCGACACGTGGAGCACCTCGCGCATCAAAGCCAAGCTCTCGCACGACAACGGCAACACTTGGAGCGATTCGTTCATGGTGGCGATGGAGGAGGGCATGATGGTTCGCAGCCGGCCCTTGCTGTTGGCCGACGGCGATTACCTGCTACCCATCTATCACGAGACTGGGCATGATACCGAAGTTGTCGGCGCGGACAGCAGCTCGTTGTTCTTGCGATTCAACCCGAAGACGAAAAAATGGAGCCAAACCAACCACATTCATTCCAAAAAAGGCAACATCCAGCCCTCGGTGGTGCAGCTCACGAACGAACATCTCGTCGCGTATTGCCGTCGAGGCGGCGGATACGGCCCGGGCACTGAAGGATTCATCGTTCGCTCTGAATCGCGCGACGGCGGCAGAATCTGGACCGAGGGTCAGGACACGGTGTTTCCCAACCCCAATGCCGCGATCGACCTTCTCAAGCTCAAGGATGGTCATCTGATGTTGGTTTACAACAACAGCGGCACCGACCGCACACCGCTGACTGTCGCGGTTTCGACCGATGGCGACAAGTCGTATCCTTACCGCCGCGACATTGCCGTGGGCAATCACGACTACGCGTATCCCTACTTCATACAGGGCAAAGACGAAAGAATTCACCTGGTGTACACTTCTGAGAAGCGCACCGTCATCAACCACGCCACGTTCGAGGAGTCGGCCATTCTCAACGAGGGAGCGAAAACCAAATAGAGACTCATACATCTCGCTGCAACTTGACGGCAGGAATTGCCTCATTCAGAATCTACAGCCAGTCATCCGCTTGCGTGCCGCCTTGGCACGGCGACCAGGTTATCCGCCTTTAGAAAACAGGACTTCCGCCATCATGTGTATTCGCTCTCTGTTCCGATTGGGGTGTGTGGGATTGCTATTCTCGTTCGTCTGCACAGCGAAAGTTGGCGGCGAAACTTGGGCCGAAAAGCTCGGTTATCCTGCCGGAAAAAAAGTGCTGATGCTGCATGCCGACGATATCGGCATGTGTTACGAGGCCAATCTGGCGGCGAAGGCGTATTTGACAGCCGGCCAAATTCAATCGGCGGCGTTGATGGCTCCCTGCCCTTGGTACAACGAAATGGCCGACTGGTATAAGCAGCACCCGGATTACGATTTGGGCATGCATCTGGCCATGAACAGCGAGTGGAAATGGTACCGCTGGGGACCGGTGGCGGGACGCGACAAAGTTCCGAGCATGGTGGATAAGGAAGGATTTCTATTGCGCGACGTGCCCGATACCGCGCGCGCGGCAACCGCCGCCGATGTCGAAGCTGAAATTCGCGCCCAGGTCGACCGTGCGATTGCCAAGGGAGTTCGGCCCGGCCACATCGATACGCACATGGGCACGCTCTATGCCCGGCTCGATTTCACCAAGGCCTATTTGAAGGTCGCGGAGGAATACCATATTCCAGCGATGGTGGTCGAGCAGTCTCCGGAGGTGATCGCCAAATTCAAGAAAAAGGGCTATCCGATTACGGAAGAATCGATCAAAGTTTTGGCGGCCTACCAGTTGCCCAAGCTGGACGATTTCAATTCAACCGTCGATGGCAAGAACTACGAGGACAAGAAAGAGAAATTTTTCGAATTGGTTCGCTCGCTTTCGCCTGGGCTCAACGAAATTATCTTCCATCCCTCCGTCCTGAGCGACACGATGAAGGCGATCACCGGCACTTGGCAACAGCGTGCCTGGGAAGCGCAAATGTTCTCCGATCCGGAAGTACTTGCATTTTTCGAGCGCGAGGGCGTGCTGTTCACGAATTGGAAGGAAATCATGCGACGCTTCGACAAGAAAAACGGCGTTGCCGGCAAACCGTGAGAAGCGGGTTCGAGTCTCCCGCGCGCATCCTCAAGCAATCCGGGCCCCCGTCGAGATCCGGCGGTGGCCTTTGCTCGTAATAGGAGGAGCCTCGGGCGAGTGAAAACTCGCGGCAGGATTGACGCGTCTGATTCAGTGGACCAAAAATTGCTATTAGCGGCGCAAGGGTGCCTTCGGGATCCGAGAGGCATAATGAATAAACCGACGGACGAATGTATCGGGGTTTTGTTCCTCGACGATGGCACACCAGAGCGCGATGCGATCAGACGTATTCTCAAATCGCAGCCACACCTGACGCTGTTTGAAATCGATTCGATCGCCGAGCTGGAAAAATGGGTCAAACATCCGTCGGTCGATCTCATTCTCAGCGATCTCAAGGTCTGGGACTCGAAGGAGCTGGAGGTCCTCGAACGAGTGCGCGCCATTGACGCGCAAAAACCGGTCGTGTTCATCACGTCTCTAGGTTCCGAGCAGTGGGCCGTCGAAGCCATGAAATGGGGTGCCGCCGATTACATCTCGACGACAACGCCAGGCTATGCGGTTGACCTGTGCGAGCGACTGCGCGCCGTGGCGTCCGGGATCAACAGCCCTCGCGATCGATTTTTGAGTCAGTCCCTGGACCTATTGTCCATCGCGGGATTCGACGGCTACCTCAAACGGTGGAGTTCGGGCTGGCAAGATGTCATGGGCTATAGCTACGACGACATCATGTTGGCTCATTTGCCGGATCTGATTCATCCAGATGATCTAGCGAATGTTCGACAGGCCGGCGCACAACTTCGGGATGGCCAACGAGTACGGTCGGCCGAACTTCGACTTCGCTCGAAGGACGGCTCATACAAATGGCTATTGTGGAACGCCACGCCTTGTGTTGAAGAGGAAGTATATTTTTTGACCGCTCAGGACATTACTTCGCGCAAGCTCGTGGAAGAGCAACTCCGAGAGAGTCAAGTTCGTTTTCAACTGATTGCCAGCGCCACGAAGGAAGCCGTCTGGGACTGGGATCTGCGCGCGAACCGACTGTGGCGCAACGAAAGCTACAATCAAACATTTGGCGATGCCGATGCAGGGAACGTTATCGAGTGGTGGCGCCAACGAATTCACCCGGACGATCTCGAACGAGTTCTGGCTGAAGTTCCCGTGCGGGCGGTCGATGGGCGGCAGCAGTGGGCCATGAAGTATCGCCTGCGTCGCCTCGACGGCACCTATGCCCACGTTTACGACCGCGGCTCCGTGGTCTTCGATCACCAGGGAGAGCCGTTGCGCATGGTGGGTTCGCTGATGGATATCACGGAACTTACCAATACGGAGGGAAAACTGCGAGAAAGCGAGGAGCGATTTCGTCTGGCTGCCAAAGCCACGCATGACGCGATTTGGGATTGGGATCTCGACAAAGGGCACGTTTGGCGCAGCGATAGTTTTCGAACTCTGTTTGGCTATTCGGCCACGGACATTTGCGGAGACTTTTCGTGGTGGATCGATCGAGTTCACCCCGACGATCGCCAGCGCGTGTTGTCGACGATCCCCTCGCCGGCGTCGCCGGACTCCCAGCAGTGTGCGATGGAATATCGTTTTCGCAAAGCCGACGGTTCGTACGCGGACGTATTCGATCGCGGTTTTGTGATGTGCGGCCCAACCGGCAATCCGATTCGCATGGTTGGCACCGTCACCGACATCAGCGAGCGGCGACGGGCCGAAGAATTGGCCCATAGGCAACGCTCGGAACTGGCGCATATCGCGCGCATCAGCACCATGGGTGAAATTGCCACGGGCCTGGCTCACGAACTAAATCAGCCACTGACGGCCATCAGCAACTACGCCGAAAGCTGCATGCGGGCGATCGCCGATAAGACTCCCGGCAACGAGGAGAGATTACTTTCATGGATCGAAAAAATCTCGATCAATACGCATCGAGCGGGCGAAATGATTCGCAGGCTCCGTGCCTTCACGCGGAAATCCGAACCGCGCCGCTCGACGGTCGAACTGAACGAATTGGTCCAAGAAGTCATCGACCTGCTAGAGGCGGACACACGATTGCAAAATGTGCGACTGCGCTGGGACCCGACCGGCTCAGTGTACGCGGTGGTCGATCGGATTCAGATCCAGCAGGTGCTGGTGAATCTGCTGTTGAATGCCTATGAGGCGATGACGGTCGATCGACCTGACCAACGGCAAGTCACTATCGCGGCGGCGATCGCGGATGATAAGATAGAGGTATCAGTCGAGGACCAGGGGGAGGGCATTCCTACCGAAAGCAGCCAGCGCGTTTTCGAAGCGTTTTTCACCAGCAAGCCCAATGGTGTGGGAATCGGTCTGGCGATCAGCCGCTCGATCGTCGAGGATCACGGTGGCCGTCTTTGGTTCACTCTCAACCCAGAACGGGGCGCTACGTTTCATTTCACGTTGCCGATGTCCGGAGTACAAGATGCTAGAAGCACCGACCGTTTCCGTCGTGGATGACGACGAACAAGTTCGCGAATCCTTGGCCGCCCTTGTGCAATCGATGAACCTCGAGGTGGAGTGCTATGCCTCGGGGCGCGAATTCTTGGACCGTTATCCGAACGATCGTCCTGGCTGCATCGTGCTTGACTTGCGTATGCCAGAAATCAGCGGGCTGGATATTCTTCGCGAACTTGCCTTGCGCAAAACCAACGTGCCCGTGATCATGATTAGCGGGCATGGGGACATTTCGGCCGCCGTCACCGCGATGAAATCTGGAGCCGTCGATTTTCTGGAAAAGCCTTATCGGGGCGCGGCGCTGATGGAGCGGGTACGCCAGGCGATCGATATCGATATTTGCCAACGCCAGGCGCGGGCCGAACACGAAAAACTGATCGAGCGATACGAAGCCCTGACCGCCGATGAAAAAGAGGTGCTGCAACTCACCGTTGCCGGCAAGCCCGACAAAGCGATCGCCTTAAAGCTGGACTTGAGTTTGCGGACGATTCAGTTGCGGCGAGCCAGCGTCATGCGAAAGATGAAAACGCATTCTCGAGCCGAATTGATCCGACTGGCCCATTTGCTCGAGCAGCAACCGGTCTAACGACCGGCACCGGTTTAGAACACGGGACGAATCTTTTTCAATCGCTCTTCGGTGGCGGCCATGAGCGCGTCTTCGGCAGCTTCGGTTTCGGCCTCGTAGGTCACCGAGAATCTTAGATACGCACCGGCATCGTCCCACGGAACCGTGCAGATCGAGTGCTCCGTGATCAAGTATTGGCTGGCAGCTTCCGCTGTTTCGAAGGCCGGTCCGCCGGTAATTCCGCGTGGGCACTTGGCGTAGATGAAATAGGTCCCGCCCGGCATTTGGCAATCAAATCCACAGCGCTTGAGCGTAGCCACCAGCTTTCGACAGCGTCGCTCGTATTTTTTCCGAACTTGTTGCGGAATCGTCACGTCGTCGAGTGCCGCGGCCCCGGCTTTTTGAATGGCCATGAATTGACCCGAATCGCTATTGTCCTTGATGTCGGCAAAAGCCTGCACGATCCGCTCGTGGCCGCAGACCCAGCCCAATCGCCATCCGATCATGTGGAAACCCTTGGACATCGAATGAATTTCGACGCCGACTTCTTTGGCACCCGGCACGGAGAGAAAGCTCAGGGGCTGCCCTTCGTAGCTAAGCATGATATGTGCCGCGTCTTGAACAATGACGATCTCATGCTGGTGGGCAAATTCAATCACGCGCTGATAGAAATCGCGAGTCGCCACTTTGCCCGTCGGGCTGTTGGGATAACAAAGCACCAGCAGCTTGGCGCGAGACCGCACGTCGGCCGGAATCGAGTCCAGATCCGGCAAGAAATCATTGCTGGGTAACAAAGGTAGCGCATGGACGGCGCCACCGTAATATTTGGTGTGTGTGCCGGCCACAGGATATCCAGGGACCGTCATCAGCGTGATGTCGCCTGGATTGATAAAGGCCGCGGGCAGCATGGCCAGCGCCGTCTTCGAGCCGATGCAGTGGTTCACCTCATTGGCGGGATTCAGCTCCACGCCGAAGTTGCGCTGCATGAAACGCGCCACGGCTTCCTTGTAGGCGCTGATCCCATTGTCGGCATAACCCCTGTTTTCCAGACGGTTGATTTCCTCGGCCATCACCCGGCGGACGCTCTCTGGCGCCATCTCGTCGTTTTCGCCGATGCCAAAATCGATCAACGTTCGCTCGGGATGATCGGCCAGCGCCTTGCGTTTGGCCCGCTTGATCTTTTCGAATTTGTAGATCGCGGTGCCCTTGCCATAGTTTTCGCCCCCCACCCGCTGGGCGAATAGTTTTTGAAAATACGGATCGCTCATGATGCAGTCACACCAAAAAATGGAATTAGAAATCAACAAGCGTAGCCTAGCGAAGCCGGGTTAGTGTCACAAGCGGCGGTATCGGTTGAGCATCAGTTCAATCCGGAGATTTTCCGAATCACGGACTGGCATTGGCTTCGCGCTGAACTTATCCAAGGCTATTTCGTAGAGAGTGCCGCCACCGAATAGATGCGGCCTTCCTTCGAGGTTCTTGTAGTCATCGACTTCCGTGACGGTCAGTTGTGCATGGGCCAACAAACCTCGCGCCAGAGTGATACGATACTTCAAGACGTTCTGCTCAACCGTTGGCTCAAGGCGACATTCAATGACCAAACCGGCATCGCCTGATACTCGAAGTGTTGCATACCGGCGAATCGTCAAATCGGAATCGGCGTCAAATGTATTGGCTTTGGCAAGATCGCGGGAAATAAAGAACGTCGTCGTGCCGTCTTCGTTCTCCGGGCGGGCCTTTATTACAAAGCCGGCACTCTCGGCATTTTGTGGCGAAAGTTGGAGTGATATCTTCAGGCCAAAGGCTTCCCCGCAGGTCAGGCACGCTAGAGATAACCCAACCGCAAATGTTGCGATTCGTCGCGTATTCATGGTGATCCCCTTTTTACTCCAAAGGTTCCTTGCCAATCCGCGTGATTAGAACAAACCTATCGTGGAGCCGCAGCCCCAAGTAATTTTGGACAGTGTGTCCGTCCGAAATCAAAATCTCTGAAATCGGTAGGCCGGGTAGGACCTAGCCTTTTCGGCGCCAGCTCTATTGGCAAGATCGATACGCAGAACGAGCATCACTTCACCGCCAGCATCCGTTCCAGCGCGATCAGCGACCAGCGGGCCGTCTCGTCGTCCACGCGCACGATATTGACAGGCGTGCCGGCCGCCAGGTTCTCCAGGCTCCAGCACAGATGGGCCAGATCGATGCGGTACATCGTGGCGCACATACAGACGACCGGCGACAGAAAATGAACTTCTTGTTCCGGATGCTCTTGCTTCAGCCGATTGACCAGATGCAGCTCGGTGCCAATGGCCCACTTGGTGCCCGGCGGGGCCGATTCCACCTCGCGAATGATTTTTCCCGTCGAACCTTGCACATCCGCTTTGTCGACTACCTCCATCGGGCATTCCGGGTGAACCAGGATTTTGATGCCGGGCACTTTTTCACGAAACATATCGACGTGCGCGGGAGTGAACATCTGGTGTACGCTACAGTGTCCTCGCCAGAGCAATACTTTGCTCGCCAACAGGGCTTCGCGCGTATTGCCGCCCAATTCGTCTTGGTGTGGATCCCAAACCGGCATCGCGCTCAATGGGATTCCCATGGCTTTGGCCGTGTTACGGCCCAAGTGTTGATCCGGAAAAAACAACACGCGGCTAGTTCGTTCAAAAGCCCACTTGAGCACGGCTCGGGCGTTGCTCGATGTGCAAACGATGCCACCATGGCGGCCGCAGAACGCTTTCAGGCTGGCCGCCGAGTTGATGTAGGTGACCGGCGTAATGTCCTTCGTATCGATCACCTCGCCCATTTCTTCCCAAGCGCCCTCGACCTGATCGATCGCCGCCATATCGGCCATCGAGCAGCCGGCAGCCATATCGGGCAGGATGACCGCGACTCGTTCGCCGCCGCGAGCCGCCAGTTTCGAGGGTTGGTTGGCCAGTACGTCGGCCGTTTCGGCCATGAAATGGACCCCGCAAAAGGCGATCGCTCGGCAGTCGCCACTTTCGGCAGCCATTTTGCTAAGTTGGTAGCTGTCGCCGCGCAGGTCCGACATCGCAATGACTTCGTCCTGCTGATAATGGTGCCCCAGTATCAGCAGCCGTGGTCCCATCTCGGCCCGAACCGCGCGAATGCGCTCCTGAAGCGTCGCATTGTCGAGCGATTTATAGGGTGCCAACTCGAACGAGGCTGCTGAACCGTGCTGTCGCGATACGATACTCATCATCCGCTCCCGGAGCATGTTGGCGCGCCCGCCTTGGGCTGTCAAAGATTGTGCGAGTCCGCTCAGCCCGACGTCTACTAAAGTATATCTCCCGCAAAATCGCCGGACAGTGCCGAGACGTCGGCATGTCGAGACGCAAGGCACCGAGGGGCTCACGAGTGCTGACCGCACGGGCAGGACCGTAAGTTCGCAGCTTTTTGCGTCAGGCAGTCATTTTTAAAGATTGAGCCATGTTTTTCGGCATAAACTGGCGACTCGGGCGACCAGAGAGCGTCCTGTTACGGAGCCCTGCACGTTGACTAGAATTTGGTTGCCAATAGTAT
>JAYVCO010000629.1:0-4371 GCA_043749935.1 Planctomycetia bacterium | reverse complement strand
AGCCGAATTCGCGGCGTCATCAACGCGGTCGCTCTGCAGGGCGTGCTGCTCGGCGTCTTTCCGCTTTTCGTGCATTCGGATATCGAGCCCCACATCTGGCTGCTGATCATCGTGACCGTTGTCTTGAAAGGGCGCGTCATTCCAGCGTTCCTCTTTCAGGCGGTGCGCGAAGCGGACATCCGTCACGAGGTCAAGCCCGTGGTGGGCTTCATCAGCTCTCTCTTGCTGGGAGCTGTCGGTACCGGCCTGGCCATGATGTACTCCTCGACACTACCATTGACCGAGGAGCACTCGAACATGCTGCTCGTTCCGGCCGCCCTTTCGACCGTTTGGACCGGCTTTCTGATGTTGACGACTCGCCGGAGGGCCATCATGCAGGTGCTCGGGTTTTTGCTGCTGGAGAACGGGATCCTTCTGTTCGGCTTATTGCTGTTGGAAGCGATGCCGTTTCTGGTCGAGGCCGGCGTGCTGCTCGATCTATTCACCGGCGTGTTCGTGATGGGCATCATCATCCATCACATCAGCCGAGAGTTTGCCTCGGCCAGCACCGAGCATCTATCGCAGCTCAAGGAATAATCGATGATCTACTTGTTAGTCCTCTTCCCCTTGGCAATGGCAGTCCTGACGTTCGCGTCAGACTCCAACCGCTGGCGGCCTTGGCTATTGCCGCTGGGTGCCAGCGGACAACTGGGCCTGGTCCTGGCAATCCTGCGGCAGCCAGCAGATCAATCCCCAGTTACGGGATTGGGCGGCTGGTTGCTGTTGGACCCATTGGGCAAAGTCGTCTTAGGTTTCCTGACCGTTTTGTTTTTTCTCTGTTCGCTGTACGCGCCGGGATATTTGGCTCTCCGCGCCGACAGACCCAACCGAGTCTTCTGCACGAACTTGTTCGCTTCGCTGTCCATGATGACCCTCGTTACTTTGTCGCACCATCTCGGCCTGATGTGGGTAGCGATGGAAGCCACGACGCTGGTATCGGCTCCGTCGATCTACTTCAACCACAACGCCCGGAGTTTGGAGGCGACTTGGAAGTATCTGCTGGTCGGCTCGGTGGGCATCTCCCTGGCGCTCTTGGGTTCTCTCTTCCTCGCCTACTCGTCGTTGAAATCCGGTCTGGATTCAACCTTGCTCTTCGACCAGCTCGTCAAAGACGCCCCGCACTTGTCGCCACCGTGGCTGCACGCGGCCTTCGCGCTACTGTTCGTCGGCTACGGCACCAAAATGGGCCTGGCCCCCATGCACTCCTGGAAACCGGACGCCTACGGCGAGGCGCCGGGGATCGTCGGCACGCTGCTGGCCGGCGGCGTCACGAGCTGCGCCTTTCTGGCGATCCTGCGAATCTACCAAATCTGCCGCGCCGGTCCGGAAGCCGAGTTCGCGCGCGAAATCATGATCTCGATGGGACTGCTGTCGATGGCGGTCGCCGCGGTCTTCATGGTTCGACAACGCGACTTCAAACGCATGCTGGCCTACTCCAGTATCGAGCACATGGGAATCCTCGTGCTCGGAGTCGGTATTGGCGGGTTGGCTGCCTACGGAGCCTTGTTGCACCTGATCAATAACGGCTTGACGAAGGGAGTGCTTTTTCTATCGGCAGGCAACATTCACCGCGCATACGGAAGTAAGCTCACCGACGACGTGCGCGGAGCGCTGCGGCGCGTGCCACTGTCTGGCTCACTTTTTTTGGTCGGTTTCCTCGCCATCACCGGCTCGCCTCCCTTTGGTCCCTTCGTCAGTGAGCTCACCATCCTAAGCGCGGCTATCGAACGCAACCACTTTCTGGTTGGCGGTTTGTTCTTGTTGTTCTTGGGTGTGATATTCATCGGCATGGGTGCCACGGTGCTGACGGTCGTCTTGGGGAATCCTCCCGAGCATGTCAAACCGACCACATTTCACGACAACCTGAGCACCGGCGGCCCCATCCTACTCTTCGTGGCACTCGTGCTACTGCTGGGCCTATATATTCCCGCACCACTGGAGACGCTTCTTAGAGAGGCCGCCGCCCAACTGGAAGGCTACCCATGAGCGTTGTAGCGCGATAGTGCTAGAGCAAACAGCCAGAGCATCTTGGAAGGACTCGAATTCGGACCGATTCTCATCTTCGGGAACGATATGGCCGTTGAAGCTCTTGCCGAACGCTCCCCCTTCGCTTTCGTCATGGCATGCAGGCGCCAATTGATTGCTTCGATTAGAATGACCAAAGTCCGCTGTTTCCTGCGGCACCATTTTCGACGGAGAGTTGCCAGCGATGTGCATCGCGAGGACCATTCTAGTCTGTGCTCTATGGGGCGGGTTGCAGATCGCGGGAGCGGGCGAGCCTTATGTGCGTGAGCTGCATACGCACGGCGACCTGGTGCGGTGGGTTGGTTATTCGCCCAACGGGCGGATTCTGGCCTCGGCCAGCTTCGACGGCACGATTTGCTGGACCGACGCCGAGAGCGGAAACAGGCTCAAGGTTCTGAAGGCGGGGAGCGACAAGAAAGCTTGGGGCGCATTCTCGGCGGACAGTGCCCGGTTTGTCGCGGGTTCGGCCGAGTCGACGATCCGCATTTGGAATGCACCGAGCGGCAGATTGCGGCACACTCTGAAAGGCCAGCACGCCGCGGCCTGGGCCGGCGCGCTGACTTCCGACGGAAGCACCGTTATCAGCGGCGGGCCCGAGGGCACTCTTGCACAATGGGACGCGGCGAGCGGTGTCAACAAGTCAGCCATCAAGACCGGCGCCGCGATTGTGTGGTTGGCGTTGTCGCCCGATGGAGAAGAAATCGCCGCTTTGGGTCAGGATGGGCGTGTGCGGCTCTATTCGCGCAAGACCGGAGAGCAGCGGCTCGTTTTTGGTGAACATAAAGGTGGTGGCTTCAGCGTCGCTTACGCCCCAGATGGCTCGCTCATCGCTACTGCCGGCGCCGATGCGGTTACCAAACTTTGGGATGCTAAGACGGGCGAGCTCAAGCACACCTTGCCCCATTTTGGAGCGGCGCAGACCGTGGCGTTTTCCGAGGACTCGAGCCTCGTGGCTGTCGGCGGCAGCGATGACGCAATCAAGATTTGGGATACTCATTCGGGCGCGTTCGTGCGTAAGCTTGCTGCCCATGATGAGCCGGTTTGGTGCGTGGCATTTTCGCCCGACGGAAAGCATCTGGCCAGCGCAGGCGCCGATCGCAAGGTGCTCGAGTGGAATTTGGATCAATTGCCGCTGCATTTGGCGAAACAGGTTCACCTGCCATCCCAGTTCGATCTTCGACCGCGCCTGGAGAAATGGAAGCTGGGAATCGTTGGCCAGGCAAACCGCAACACTTGCTCGGTCCACACGTTTACGCGGGCATTGGAATGCGCGGTGTCAATGCAGCTTGGTCGAGGCACGCCGCTGAGCGATGAGTATCTGAATTGGGCCAGCAATCAAGTCATCGGCAATACGGGCGCCGCGGCGATCGACCGGGGGCACTTCTTTGAAATCCTCTGGATGGGATCGCGTCGATATGGATTCTGCACGAGAGCTCAAATGCCATGGCGCGAACAGTTCGATCCGAAGTACGAGCCCTCGGATAAGGCGCGGCAAACGGCCAGCGGCGAAAAACCGTTTCAAATTTATTGGCACGAGGTAGGCGGCCCGGGCGTTGCCGACGACGAGACGGTGCGCGAAATCAAGACCGTGCTTATCTCCGGTTGGCCCGTCCTGGCCGGATCGGCGCATAGCGTATTGGTGGTGGGCTACGTCGATGACGCGCGCGATGCAGGCGGCGGCCGGTTTCTGATCGGCGACTCGGGCACTGGCGGATTCGTCACCGAAGTCACCGCCGACAAGCTCCATTCGGCAATCACATACAGCCGCATCCGCGACTACGGATTCTCGTGGCTAGAGTGCGTCGGGGAGGGTTCGAGCGGCACGAAATCCGGCGGGACGAAAAGCAAGAAGTGAGCGCGCGTGTGAGTGATGCGAGCCAGATTTGCTTCCGCTCAACGGTCATGCACTTCAAGCAGAACCAGTTTCGTTCAGCAGCTTTGTTGAGCGCTCGACGTCAGCAGCGGGGACTTGGAGCTTGGATTCGCTCAGTCCTGGGTATTGCAAGTTCGCGGCATTCTCACCTGCGATAAACGCGACGACGCCATTTTCTTCCAGATAGTTCTTGGCGACGTGCGCTTCGAGAGCATTGGGATACGTCGCGATTGTAACGAGCTCGTCTGGCATAGTAATTCCCATGTGGCTACTCAACCCGTTTCTGGCAATTGATGCCCGAGCTTGTCGCGCTTGGTGGCGATGTAGCGGGCGTTGTGTTCGTTGATGGCGGGCAGGATGGGGATTTGATCGACGACTTGCAGGTCGAAGCCGCCGTAGATGAAGGCGTCGGTCTTCTTCGGATTATTCGTCAG
>JAYVCO010000628.1:0-7540 GCA_043749935.1 Planctomycetia bacterium | reverse complement strand
TGGCCATCGGTTTGCACGACAATTCGGCCGCGCAGGTCGTTGAGCACGAGCACCTGGTGGGTTTCGGCCAGGCCTAGTTCCCACGGCGCGCCGGCATGTTTGATCGAGGTTTGAGGACTGGCTCCGGTGCCGCCATCGTGGCCGCTGATCAGCACGACGTCACTCTTGCCCTTGGCCACGCCCGCAGCCACCGTGCCGACGCCAATTTCGGCCACGAGCTTGACCGCGATTCGCGCATCGCGATTCGAGTTCTTCAGGTCATGAATGAGTTGCGAGAGGTCTTCGATCGAATAGATGTCGTGGTGCGGCGGCGGCGAGATCAGGCCCACGCCGGGTGTGCTGTAGCGAATGCGGGCAATTTCCTTGTCGACCTTGTGACCCGGTAACTGGCCGCCTTCACCCGGCTTGGCGCCCTGGGCCATCTTGATTTGCAGTTCCTTGGCGCTGACCAGGTATTCGCTGGTCACGCCGAAGCGTCCGCTGGCCACCTGTTTGATGGCGCTAGAGCGGCGGTCGCCATTGGCATCGGGCTGGAACCGGACGGGATCTTCGCCGCCCTCGCCCGTATTGCTCTTGCCCCCGATGCGGTTCATCGCGATCGCCAGCGTTTCGTGGGCGTCGCGAGAGATCGAGCCGTAGGACATCGCGCCGGTCGCAAACCGTTTGACGATTTCGACGGCCGGTTCGACTTCGTCGAGCGGCACAGGTTTCGCACCCGGCTTGAATTCCAGCAGCCCGCGCAGGGTGAGCAGTTGTCGCTGCTGTGAGTCGATCAACTGGCAAAATTTGCGAAACTCTTCGCGGCTGTTGAGCTGAGTCGATTGTTGCAGCTTCGCGATCACGTCGGGACTGAAGATGTGGGCCTCGCCTTTGCGGCGCCATTGGTATTGTCCGCCTACATCGAGACCGAGCGTCTGGGGCACTTCGGTGCGCGGATAGGCATGTTCGTGGCGGTTCAGCGATTCCTCGGCGATGGTTTCGAGGCCAACGCCCTGCACGCGGCTGGGCGTGCGCGTGAAGAATTCCTGAACGAGATCGCTGTTCAGTCCGATGGCTTCGAAGATTTGGGCACCGCGATAACTGTGCTGCGTCGAGATGCCCATCTTCGACATGACCTTCAGCAACCCCTTGCTGACCGCCTTGACGAAGTTCTTTTCCAACTTCTCATAAGTGTACGAATCGGCAATGTATCCGTCCGCCAGCATTTGCTTGAGCGTACTGAATGCCAGATAAGGATTCACGGCGCCGGCGCCATAACCAGTGAGCAGCGCGAAGTGATGGACCTCGCGGGCTTCACCCGTCTCGATCACCAGACCGCAATGCGTGCGGGTTTCTTCGCGGACCAGGTGATGGTGGACGCCGCTGGTGGCCAGCAAAGCGGGAATCGGCACCAGTTCGGCATTCACGCCCCGATCGGAAAGAATCAGGATCGTGACGCCTTCGGCAATCGCCTGCGAAGCTTCGCGGCGCAGGTCGTCCATGCGGCGGCGAAGCCCTTTCGCACCCTCGTCGCGCGGGAACAATGTCGAGAGCGTGCGGCTCTTGAGCCGTGGCAGGTCCAATTGGCGGATCTGTTCCAATTGCGTGTTGGTCAAAATTGGCTGTTCGAGCCGCAGCAGTCGGCACTGTTCGGCCGTTTCGGTCAACAGGTTGCCCTCGGAGCCGATCGTGGTGATCAGTGAGGTGATGATCTCCTCGCGAATCCCGTCGAGCGGCGGATTCGTGACCTGGGCGAACAGTTGTTTGAAATAGTTGTACAGCAGTTGCGGCCGGTTGGAGAGAACGGCCAACGGCGTGTCGTTGCCCATCGAACCGATTGCCTCTTGTCCGTCGGTGGCCATCGGCGCCATCAGGATTTTGAGATCTTCGAGCGTATAGCCAAACGCGCGCTGCAGCTTCAAGAGCGGCTGATCCAGATGGCCGTTGACCTTAGCCACGGGGGGCAACTGCTCGAGCGTGAGCATATTGTCGGTAAGCCATTGCCGATAAGGATTGCGGGCGGCCAGGGATTGCTTGAGCTCTTTGTCGGCGATGATCCGGCCCTGTGCTGTGTCGACCAGGAACATACGTCCCGGCCGCAGGCGGCCTTTCGATTCGACCTCTTCGGGCGGAATCTGCAATACTCCGGCTTCCGAGGCCATGACCACCAGGCCCCCTTTGGTGACCCAGTAACGGCTGGGGCGCAGACCGTTGCGGTCGAGCACCGCTCCGATCAGCGTGCCATCGGTAAAAGCCATCGATGCCGGACCATCCCACGGTTCGAGCAGACACGATTGATACTCGTAATACGCCTTCAAGTCGTCCGGCATGCTCTCGTGGTTCTGCCACGGTTCGGGAACTAGCATGCTCATCGCCTCGGGCAACGAACGGCCTGTGAGCACGAGCAATTCCAATGCATTGTCGAAAACCGCCGAGTCGCTGGCGCCAGCAATGCACACGGGACAAATCTTTTTCAAATCCGCGCCGTACTTCTCGCTGGCAAACATGCTTTCGCGAGCGTGCATCCAATTGATATTTCCACGCAGCGTGTTGATTTCGCCGTTGTGCGCAAGATAGCGAAATGGATGGGCGAGGTCCCACGTGGGGAAAGTGTTCGTGCTGTAGCGCTGGTGAACCAAGGCCAGCGCCGAAACAAATCGCTCGTCGGCCAGGTCAGCGTAAAATCGCTCGACCTGGTCGGCCAGCAGCAGGCCCTTGTAAATGATGACGCGGGACGAGAGGCTGGGAACGTAGCAATATTGCTTTTGCGAGAGATCACTCGCGGCGATCTCATTGGCGTGTCGCTTGCGAACGACATACAGCTTCCACTCGAGCATGTCGGCGGGAATGTTCGGGCCGCGGCTGACAATCATCTGGCGGATCATGGGCTCGACATCGCGAGCCGTCTGACCCAGGACGCTATTGTCGATCGGCACGTCGCGCCAGCCCAAGAAGGCCAGGCCCTCTTCGGCCACGAGCGCTTCGAACCGCGATTCGCAATGGCGGCGTTGGGCGGCGTCACGCGGAAGAAACATCGTGCCGATGCCGTAGTCTCCGGCACTGGGAAGCTTGATGCCCAATTCGGCGGTTTTGGCGGCAAAGAATTCCTGAGGAATTTGCGTCAAAATGCCAGCGCCGTCGCCCGTCAACGGGTCGCACCCGCACGCTCCGCGATGAGTGAGATTAACCAGAATCTCCAGTCCCCAGCGGACGATCTGGTGGCTCTTTTCGCCGCGGATGTTGACGACAAATCCTACGCCGCAAGCGTCGTGTTCCAGCGCAGGATCGTACAGTCCTTGCTTCGCGGGCATGCCGGTGTTCTTCATGATTGGCCGCATGGCGTTTTCCTTGACTTCCTTCATTTCGCTTTCACCCGAGCTATCCTCCGCTCAGCCGGCCTGTGCTCAGCCTGCACGTCCGCCGGTTTGGCTGCGCCGTTGGGAGTGTCTCCGTTGTGAGCATTTGCATCAGCGACTAAATGGCCATTGCCGTTCCCCTGGTGACCATTGGCCAGGCCGCTTTGGCTGGCAACGCTCCTCGTGCCGTGTTGCGGAACGCCATTTGAGTGGCCATTTTTACCGGTCCCGTTTACTCCAGCCCCGTTACTAGCTTGTTGAGCCGTGTCACGTTCGATCGCTGACTCCACGTTTTGTCCTTCGTTTCGGAGCAACTCGATAAAGCGGCGGGCCGTGCTGCCCAATTCCTTGCCGCGGCGATGAATGATCCCTAGCGGACGAACCAATTCGTCTGTGGCCAGCGGGACCATGATCAGCGTTTTCGCCTCGACCTCGCGCAGTACTGTGGGTTCCGGCAGTAGGGCCACGCCGGCGTCGATCTCGATGGCGCGCTTGATGGTCTCGATATTGTCGAACTCCATCGTCACGCGCACCTCGGCGTGATGAAGCTGCAATACGCGGTCGATTTCGCGGCGGATGGTCAGGTCGCTATCGAAGCCAATCACCTTTTCGCCGGCCAGGTCTTCGAGCGAGACACGGGTGTAGCTTGCCAGCCGATGTCCTGGGGCGCAAACCAATGCCATGGGTTCTTCGCGCCAGCCCAGGGCTTCGATCGTGCGCGACGCACGGGGATAGCTAACCAACCCCAAGTCGGCGTGATCTTTTTCCACGGCGTCGTAAACACGATGCGGGTGCTGATATTCCAGCCGCACGTTGGCCTTGGGGTACTGGCTGAGAAACTGCTGCAAATACCGGCTCATGTGGTGCAGGCCGACCGAATAGATTGACACCACGCGGACGCGCCCCGAAACTTCTTCGTGCAGCGTGCGCACTTGATCCTCAAGGGCGTCGTAGCGCTGCACTAGTTTGCGGCAGCCTTCGTAGTAGGTCTCGCCTTCGGGAGTGAGCACGAAGGGCCGTTTCGAGCGGTCGATCAACTTAACGCCCAGCCGGCGCTCGAGTTGATGAACGACCTGGCTGGCCCCCGACTGGGAAATGCCGTTTTCGTCGGCTGCGCGCGAAAAGCTCTTCCAGCCCACGACGTCGCAGAACACTTTGAGCGATTTCAACTGCATGGCTCGTGAATCGTCTAATGAAGATTTTGAATAATGAGCACGCTCAGGATTTGTTTCGAACATATCAAGTTAGACGTCTTGGCTTTCGACGTCAAGTAATTTTAAGCGACCAGCGCAGGAATACTAAACGAAGAGGGGGCACTGAGTGAAAGGTTCGTGGCAATTCGTAACCCATTTAATTTGTTCAAGTTACGTCATATCGATACGCGAGGAAACAGCCACTCGTCATTAGTTTTATTTCTACGAGGCAGAAGGCAGCCCCCAAAGCGGGGACACGCTTTTGCGGGCCCAGCATGCCGCCGGGGCGCCTCTGTGGGTGAGAAGTTCAAAGAGTGCCGGCAATGCCACTAGCAAGGCCGATCCGACAGCCGGCGGACGGTCGAGAGCCGCCGCCCAGGGCCTTATTTCTTGTCGGACTTCTTGAGGATCTGGCGATCGTAGTTGTGATTGCGCTTACGGAGCACCGTGGCCTTGATGATCTTGTCTGGCGTACCCGGCTCGCCCGGTTGGATGCGCTGGAGCTTGGCCAGAACATCGGCTCCCTCGAGGATCCGACCAAACGCGGTGTACTTGCCATCCAAGGTGCTGGTGGGGAGGAACGTCAGGAAGAATTGAGACCCACCACTATTCTTCTCCGCGGTTTTGGCCATGCTCAAGCTTCCGCGGAAGTGCGTGCGGTGATCCTCGCGGTCGAACTCATCGGGAATGGTGTAGCCGGGGCCTCCCGAGCCGTCTCCCTTCGGGTCGCCGGCTTGGGCCATGAAGCCTGGCAGGACGCGATGAAACTTCAGGCCGTCGTAGAATTTCTTCTCGACCAGACTGATGAAATTGGCGGTGGCCTGGGGGGCCTCGTTTTCGAACAGCAGTAGGACGATATCGCCTTTGGTGGTGGTCAATTTCACCTGCGGCCGGTCGTCGGCCTTGTCCTCGGCCGCGCGGATCTTCTGCTCTTTGGCCCAAAGTTCCTTGTAGCTTTCGACGGATGCTAATTGACGTTTGCCATTTTGATCGATTGCATCGCTTTCCTCGGCCAGTTTCAAATACTTTTGGGCCTCGTCAAAGTCGTTCGTGGCGAAGAATGTCAACCCGGCCAGATAGTTGAACAGTTTGTGCTGATAATCGTGGTCAATCAAAATCCTGACAAGACGTTCGGCCGGTTCGAAATTATCCGAGCTCACCAAACTACTGAGATAGCCGAACAGATATTCGTCGACGTCCTTATCCTTGTTGGGTGCGGTCAAGTAGACTTTCTCGGCCAGCAAGGCCAGCTTGGGCTCGTGTGCTCTTGCTTCTTCGAGTTTCGCGTCGAATTCAGTCTGGAGCGCCTTCTTGTCGGCATTCGGATCGTTGCGATATCGCTGTTGGATTTGCTTCAGCCGTGCGATCATTCCTTTCCATTCTCGATGGAGTTGGACAAAATCGGCCGAAGGTTCGGCGGATTCCTCGGGGGCCGCCTGCAAAAATGAACCGCCAACGGCAAAACAAACAGCTACAATCAAACAGCTACGCGCTAGCATGACGAATTCCTGAAAGTGACAAAGTCGAAAGCAGCATAACAAGGACGACAGCCCGGGTCATATCACTCCTCCTACAAGCATAGCAAAACCAAGGGGCTTCGTCGGGGGGCCGGGCCGGCAACAGCGAGGCGGATTTTCCTGCCTGGGGGCGACAGCCATTTTGCAGATCAATTTTGTGTTCCTGCTGGCAATGTTACCACGGCGGTTTCGAGGGAATACACCGGTTTTTTAGGGGAAAGAGTTTTGAAAGGTAAGCGTAAGGGCAATCCGCGGCCGATCAAGCCGTCGCTCGAAGATGGGTCCGTCGAGCCAACCACGCTACGTATTGTTGGCGGTTCGATGCGGGGCCGCAAGCTGCTCTTCAGCGGCGAGCAACGCACGCGCCCCATGAAGGAGCGAGTACGTGAAGCGGTGTTCAACCTGGTCGGGCCCGGCGTGAAGGGAATGCACGCCATCGACCTGTTTGCCGGAACCGGGGCCTTGGGCTTGGAGGCAGTCAGCCGCGGCGCCGCGCGAGCCACGTTCGTCGAGCAGCATTTTCCGACGGCGGCGCTGATCCGCCAAAACGCCGCCGCATTGGGCGCGGCCCAGCAGTGCGAAGTCAGGGCCGCCAATGTTTTCATCTGGGCGCAACTCGAGCCGCCCGCGGGAGATCTTCCTTGGGTCGTGTTTTGCTCGCCACCCTACGCGTTTTATTCCGAACGACTCGATGATATGCTGTCGCTCATTGGGCACCTCAAAGAGCTGGCGCCAGTCGGCAGTCTGTTCGTGGTCGAAGCCGACCGGCAGTTTGACATGGCACTCCTGCCCGACGCGCCGGCCTGGGATGTTCGCGAGTACCCTCCGGCGACCGTGGCAATTTATCGTAAGTGAGTTCGCATGGACATTCAAAATCTCGACCGCGTGGAACGTTTCATCACCAAGGACGGCTCTGAAATCCGCGAGTTGCTGGCTGCCCGCAATTCGTGCATTCGCAATCAAAGCTTGGCCGAAGCGCGCCTGCCGGTGGCGGCCAGCACGACGCCGCACTATCATCCCCAGACGGAAGAGATCTATTACATTCTGAGCGGAACGGGCCAGATGCGCATCGGCTCGGAAACGTCCGCAGTTCGGCCAGGCGACGCGATTGCCATCCCGCCCGGCCTGAGGCACCAGATTACGAATACTGGACCGGACATACTGATATTCCTGTGCTGTTGCGCGCCGGGTTACGAACACAGCGACACGGTGTTAGTCGATACAGTGCTCGTTGAAAAAGTGCTCGTGGAGGAATAGAGCCCGGGTGGCCCAGACGACGCCGCGTCGTCTGGGTTGCGTAGCAACAAGAGGGGCGTCTTTAGATCGAGGTTAACCATTCAAGTGACTCGCCTCTTGTCCCTGCGGGACCAAGACGACAAGTCGTCTGGGTCACCCTACGTGGAAGAGTAGATCTTGTGCAAAGCAAAGCCACGACCGTCGAACAGTACCTGGCCGAGTTGCCTGAGGAGCGACGACGGGCCATTCAAGCGGTGCG
>JAYVCO010000627.1:0-2761 GCA_043749935.1 Planctomycetia bacterium | reverse complement strand
ATCTCTGCCAAGGGTAGAACCTGCAACTCCGGCAAGGCGACTACGCTCACGTTGAACTCGCGGCCGTCGAGATAGCGCTCAATCAGCACCGGCCCGTATTGCAGATGCAATTTGTCCACGCGGCTTTGCACAGCGGCGAAATTGTGAACAACGCTGTTCGCGTCAATGCCGAGACTCGCATCCTCGGCGGCCGGCTTCACGAACAGCGGCCCCGACATCAAGGCCGCTTGCAAAGCCTCGCGCGGCAAACCTTCGCCAGGCGCGACGCGCCAAAACGGCGCGGTGGGCAAACCGCTGCCCAACAAGAGCTGCTTCGTGCGAACCTTGTCGTGAACGAGCGCCAAACACTCCGGCGGCTAGCCGGTGTATGGCAAGCCGAGCAGTTCGAGGCAGGCCGTCACGTGCGGTTCATGCCGCGACTGGCCGGCGAAACCTTCAACCAGGTTTACAACGACATCGGCCTTGATCGCGCACAGCGAATCCCACAGCGCGCTCGCCGGCGCGCGGACGCCCACCGCCACGACCGAATGTCCGAGCGGGAGTAGTGAATCCGTCAGCGCGTGGACCGAATCGAACACGCCGGCCTCGGATGCAAAATCCGGATGCTCGCGTGCCAGAACCGGCTCATTATAGAGAATCGCCACGTGCATGTGTCAAATCGTAGGGTACGCACATGTGGCGACTCATTTTCAAAGAACCGAAACGTCCCGCTGCCACATGTGCGTACCAGACCGGGCCGGGCTCCGCCACGCAACTGTGGGTTCGCTGCGTGAATCCACAGCCACCCTTCAGACTGGAAATGTTTTTTGCGTTTTTCTTTTGGCGTTTTGCGTTTGCCGAAAGAATTGCGTATGATGCGCGTTATTCGTTGGGTGGAAATGATTCTGACGTTCCGCCATACCTTTCCGCAAGAGGGAGAATTCGCATGAAACCCAAAGAAGTGCTGGCCCTGTGTCGTGAAAAAGATGTGAAGGCCGTCGATCTGCGATTCATGGACTTTCCGGGCATCTGGCAACATTTCACCGTGCCAGTCAGCAAGCTCGACGAGGACGTGTTTGAAAACGGCCTCGGCTTCGATGGCTCCAGCATCCGCGGTTGGCAAGCGATCAACGAGTCCGACATGCTCGTTCTGCCCGAGCCGGAGACGGCCTTTCTAGACCCGTTCACGTCGCTGCCGACGCTAGTGATGATCTGCAACATCCAAGACCCAATCACGCGCGAGGATTATTCTCGCGACCCGCGGAACATCGCCCGCAAGACGGTCAATTATCTCAAGAGCACGGGCATTGCCGACACGGCCTATATGGGTCCGGAGTTGGAATTCTTCATCTTTGACGACGTGCGCTACGATCAAAACTCCCACGAGGGCTACTATCACATCGACAGCATCGAAGGCGAATGGAACCGCGGCCGCGTCGAGAATCCGAACCTGGGCTACAAGCTGCGGTACAAGGAAGGCTATTTCCCCGTCCCGCCGGCGGATCAGATGATGGACATCCGCAACGAGATGATGCAGACCTTGATCGACTGCGGCATCGACGTCGAGGCCCAGCATCACGAAGTCGCGACCGCCGGCCAGTCCGAGATCGACATGAAGTTCGCGCCGCTGGTGCGGATGGCCGACAACGTCCTGATCTACAAGTACGTGCTGAAAAACGTCGCCACGCGCTACAACAAGACCGTGACGTTCATGCCCAAGCCGCTGTTCGGTGACAACGGTTCCGGCATGCACACGCATTTCTCATTCTGGAAAAATGGGCAGCCGCTGTTTGCCGGCAGCGGTTACGCGGGCATGAGCGAGATGGCCCTGTTCGCGATCGGCGGCGTCCTGAAACACGCGCCATCGCTATTGGCCCTCACGAATCCCACGACGAACAGCTACAAGCGGCTGGTGCCGGGCTACGAAGCGCCGGTCAATCTGGCGTACTCGCAGCGGAACCGCTCGGCCTGCTGCCGGATTCCGATGTACAGTCCCAGCCCGAAGGCCAAGCGGGTCGAGTTCCGCTGCCCCGACCCGAGCTGCAATCCGTACCTCGCGTTCTCGGCGATCGCGATGGCGGCCATCGACGGGATTCAGAACAAGATTCATCCCGGCGAACCGCTCGACAAGGACTTGTACGATCTGGAACCGGAAGAGCGGGCGAACATTCCGCAAACCCCCGGCTCGCTGGATGAAGTGCTCGACGCGCTGCACAAGGACCACGAGTACCTGCTCCGCGGCGACGTGTTCACGCAGGACGTGATCGAGACTTGGATCCAGTACAAGCGGGAAAAGGAAGCCGACGCCATCCGCCTCCGCCCGCATCCTTACGAGTTCTGCTTGTATTTTGATATTTGAGCGCAGTTCGTACCCGGACCCTACACCCGGACCCCCAGGCGGCGCCTCGTCAGTCGCCAAGAAATCATCACGGAGCAGCGAAAATACCGCTCGGCGCCGCGGTTTGATTTTTGCGCGCAAGGGTCGCGAAATCAGAATTCGTACGGTGCGCAACGCCGGAATTAGGGCCTTCATCGCCGTCGAGTTCGCGGCCCTAAAGCCCACCCTAGAGGTGTGCAATCCTAAAATACACTCACACTCTACGTCCTTTGCGGCTCGAATGGCCCGACCAATCGCCAATAAAAAACCAGAAGCGAACGAACCGTTCCGCTTCTGGCTTCAATGTCTTTGAATTCTGATTTTGCGACGTGGCACTACTTCTTTTTCTTCTTTTGGCCGGCCTAGAATTCCCTGAGGCTCAAGAAGCCGTCCTTGTTCTTGTCC
>JAYVCO010000626.1:0-2358 GCA_043749935.1 Planctomycetia bacterium | reverse complement strand
CTGCCTCCGTTCAGGTTGTGCGCCTCGGTTTGTTAATCGCTATTGGTGGCCTGGTGAGTTGGGGAATCGGGTCCTTGAGCTCCGCGCGTCGAAAGAACGCGGATCGACAGCGCGAGCACGCGGTGCTTGAACGATCCAGCGACGAAATCGCCGCCAGAGAACATCGGGACCAGCTAGCGGAGGAAATGCAACGTCGTCAATTAGCCGAAATGGCACTTAGGGAGAGAGAAGAGCGCGTCCGCATGGCCGTCGAGTCGACTGGCATTGGGACCTGGGATTTCAATCCATTGACCGGCGAACGGAATTGGTCGGATCGCGCCAAGATCATGTTTGGGCTCGCGCCCGACACGGACGTGACCGATGTTTTATTCCTGGACCGCATCCATCCTGAAGATCGGGAGCGCGCGGGCCGCGCCGTGAAAAAAGCACTCGATCCCAGAGGGAACGGCGCCTACGAAATCGACTGTCGGCTGGTTTGGCCCGACGGATCGATTCACTGGTTCATCGTCAGAGGGCAGGCATTTTTCGAAGGTCGGGGCCTCGACCGTCGGGCGTGCCGTTTTATCGGCACGGTGCTCGACATTACGCAGCGAAAGCACGCCGAGGAGGCGCTACGCGCCAGTGAAGACCGGTTGCAGGCGATCGTCAACAACACGTCCTCGCTCATTTATCTGAAAGACTCGCAAGGGCGATATCTGATGGTCAACCGTCGCTTCGAGGAATTGTTCAACACCTCGCAGGTGCAAATCCTTGGCAAGACCGACGCCGACGTCTTTCCGGCCGAGATTGCCGCCAAGCTGCAGACCAACGATCAGCTGGTGCGAGACAGCGGGCAGCCGTTGGAGTTCGAAGAAACGGTCCCGCGTGAGGATGGCGACCGCACCTATATCTCCGTGAAGTTTCCCGTCCGAGACGAGGCTGGCCACGTGACTGCCGTCGGGGGAGTATCCACGGACATCACGGATCGAAAAAAGGCGCTAGAGGCGCTGGAAGTGGAACAAGAACTGCTTCGACACACGATCGAGGAACAAGACCGCGAGCGCCAACTCGTCACCTATGAGATCCACGATGGTCTGGTGCAGTATGCGGCCGGAGCATTGCTGCAACTGGAGAGCATTCGCGATCAACTAAAAGCCAACTCTGCCTCGGAAGAGATCGACAAAGTTGTCGGCACGTTGCAGAAGGCGGTCATCGAGGGTCGGCGCCTCATCAACGGAATTCGCACACCAGTGTTGGACGACTGGGGAGTCGTTGCCGCCATCGAACAACTCATCGAAGAAGAAGATCGGGCCCATGTCCACGTAGAATTCGTGCAGAGCACGGACGTGGGGCGAATGACGCCGAACCTCGAAGAAGCGATCTATCGCATCACGCAAGAAGCGCTGACCAACATCTACAAGCATAGTCGGAGCGACAAAGTTCGCCTCGAACTGGGACGCCAGGGAAACCGGGTGCATCTCGAAATTCAGGACTGGGGCGTGGGCTTTACCCCCTCCAAGAACGCCTCCGGAATCCATGGCCTGCGCGGAATGATGGAGCGCGCCCGAATCGTGGCCGGCCGCTGCACCATCGAGAGCGCGCCCGGCCAAGGAACCCGCATTGTCGTCGACTTGCCTTATACCGCTCGGTAGAGCGGACAACGCAAGTCAATTCGGATATCAAAAAGAAAAGCAGCCCGCCGACATCGCGAGTCAACGGGCTGCAAGAGTGGAGCGGAAGGGAGTCGAACCCTCGACCTCTGCATTGCGAACGCAAGAGTCCCCAATCGCAAGTGCGGCTATCACAGGACTTGCGCCGACGCCTTCAGCCGCTTGCACCAACACTTGCACCGGCGAAGGCCAAAACACAAACGCCGGAGCGCTCGACGGGTACCAAAGTGACGAAGATGACCCGATCTACCAGGCCCTCAAGTTGGTCATGCTCGCCGCCGCACTTCTCACACTCTCGCCGACTGACTGGGCAAAGTTGGCCGCCCTGTTGATCCCAGACCAACAGGAATGCTCCCCGCCAGGGAAGCCACAACCGCGAAAATGAGGGACGGATCCCATGCAAGTCACGACTTCAAAGCTCCCTGCCGCTGCAATTCCCAAAGACTTGGATCGCCTTATCTCGTCGACCGGTCCTCGACTGGTGAGCGATTGCCCACACCAGTTTTTGGACCGCATCGCACGCCTGCCAAATCTCAACAGGGTATTTTATGAGCGATCGGCCGATCTGATCGCTCGCGAGGGCGTGGACGAAACGCTGTCGTACATGGCGTTCCCGCGCGAGCACTGGATTCGCATCCGCACCAATAACGTGCTGGAGCGGATCATGCGAGAGATTCGGCGACGCACGCGTGTGGTGGGGAACTTCCCC
>JAYVCO010000625.1:0-8195 GCA_043749935.1 Planctomycetia bacterium | reverse complement strand
CGGAGCCCGCGACAAGTTTCTGTCGTTAAAAACACTCCGGCAGTTTTAACGTCGAGAACGCGAAATGCGGTCCATTTCGATTTGTGGAGAGACCAATGACACAAGCTCGGTGGGGTCGTTGCTTGAGGGCCTAATGTGATAACCGTGAGCATTCCGCCGCCTGCATCCTTGAGCCACGCTGCGTTTGACGGTCGAATACGCCCCCTCCGTGATTTGCTGACCGACCTAAGCTCAAGGAAATCTTTTATGAAGTGGCCTCTGCTGACTGGTTTGGTGTTGTCCGCTGTGATGGCTGGTTGGACTCCCGCGGTTCAGGCCGAAGATTCTCCGCTGGTGCTCAACAAAGGCGACCACATTTGCATCATCGGCAATACGTTGGCCGAGCGGATGCAGCACTTCGGCTGGTTGGAGACGCTGATTCACGCTCGGTTTCCGGAGCACGAATTGGTATTCCGCAATCTTGGTTATTCCGGCGACGAGATTGATGGCTTCAAGAATCCGAATCATCGGATGCGGTCGATGTCGTTCGGCTCGCAAGACGAATGGTTGAGCGGCGTCGCTCCCTGCCCACAGCCAGCTAAGTTGTCGCCGCGCGACAAAGACAAAGTGCGTGAAAACCGCTTCGAGCTGACCAACACCAAAGCGGACGTGATCTTCGCCTTCTACGGCTACAACGAATCGTTCGCCGGCGAAGAGGGCTTGGCGGCATTCAAGAAGAACGTGGAAGAGTTCATCAAGCACACGCTCGCGCAGAAGTACAACGGCAAGAGTTCGCCACGACTGGTGCTGTTCTCGCCAATTGCCCACGAGGATCTGCACGATCGCAATCTGCCGGACGGCAAAGAAAACAATGCCCGGATCAAGCTGTATACGGCGGCGATGGCCGAAATCGCTCGGGCGAGCAATGTGCCTTTTGTCGATCTGTTCGGGCCGAGCGCGGAGTCGTACAAGAAGACCGACAAGCCGCTAACGATCAACGGAGTGCACCTGAACGCGCTGGGTGACAAGCAAATCGCGATCACGATCGACCAGGCGCTGTTCACCGGCCCCAACGATGCGGCGATCGATGCGGCGAAGTTCGAAAAGATCCGCCAGGCCGTTCTCGATAAGGATTTGATGTGGTTCGAGCGCTATCGCACGACCGATGGCTATTCGATTTTTGGCGGCCGGGCCGATTTGAAGTTCGTCGACGGGCAGACCAATCGCGAGGTGATGCGGCGCGAGATGGAAGTGCTCGAAGTGATGACGGCCAATCGCGATCGGCGCGTGTGGGCCGCGGCGCAGGGGAGCGATTGGAAAGTGGACGACGGCAACACGCCGCCGTTCATCGATGTCACGACGAATAAACCCGGTCCGTTGCCCGGCGGCAAGCACGTGTTCTTGGGCGGAGTCGAAGAGATCAGCAAGCTGACGGTGGCCAAGGGGATGAGGGTCAACTTGTTCGCGTCGGAGGAGAAGTTTCCGGAAATCGTCAATCCGGTGCAGATGGCATTTGACACCAAGGGCCGGCTGTGGGTTGCCGCGTGGGAAAGTTATCCGCATTGGAAGCCCAAGGACGAGATGAACGACAAGCTGCTGATCTTGGAAGACACCGACGGCGACGGCAGCGCCGACAAGTGCATCACGTTTGCCGATCATTTGCACAACCCGACGGGCTTTGAGTTTTGGGGCGGCGGCGTGCTGGTGGCGATGGCGCCAGATTTGTTGTTCATCAAGGACACCAACGGCGACGACAAGGCCGACACGCGCGAGCGCGTACTCAGCGGTTTGGACTCGGCCGACACGCATCACACCGCCAACAGTTTTACGCTCGATCCGGGCGGAGCGTTGTATTTTCAGGAAGGGACGTTTCATCATTCGCAAGTCGAGACGCCGTGGGGTCCGCCGGTGCGGCTGGCCAACGCGGGCGTGTTTCGCTATGAGCCGCGCGCGCAAAAAATCGACGTGTACGTTTCGCACGGCTTCGCCAACCCGCACGGCCACGCCTTCGACGCTTGGGGGCAAGATATAGTGGTCGATGGCACCGGGGCGAATCCTTATCACGGGGCTCTTTTCTCAGGGCACGTCGATTTTCCGCAGAAGCACAAAAGCCCCCCGCAGGTTTATCAGCAGCGGACGCGGCCTTGCTCGGGCATCGAGTATCTTTCGAGCAAGCACTTTCCCGACGAGCTGCAAGGCAATCTGCTCGTGGCCAACGTCATCGGGTTTCAAGGCATCCTGCAATACAAGATCAGCGACAAGGGTTCGAGCCTGAGCGGCACCGAAGTCGAGCCGATTTTGTTTTCAAGCGATCCGAGCTTTCGGCCCGCGGATATCGAGATGGGGCCGGACGGCGCGATCTATTTCACCGACTGGCACAACCCGATCATCGGCCACATGCAACACAACCTCCGCGATCCCAGCCGCGATCGGACGCACGGCCGGGTGTATCGGGTGACGTACGAAGGCCGGCAACTTTCGCCGACGGTCAAGATCGCCGGTGAGCCGATCGAAAAATTGCTCGATGTCCTCAAGCAGCCGGAGGCGCGCGTGCGCTATCGCGCCAAGATCGAACTGAGTGGGCGCGACAGCAAAGAGGTCTTGACCGCGCTTGGCAAGTGGACCAGCGCGCTCGACAAGAAGGATGCGCAATATCAGCATCATCTGCTCGAGGCACTTTGGGTTCAGCAGCATCACAATGAGGTGAACCTTCCGCTCTTGGAGCAGGTGCTCTCGTCTTCCGACTTCAGAGCCCGGGCGGCCGCGGCGCGCGTGCTTTGTTATTGGCGCGACCGGGTTTCCGATGCGCTTGGGCGGTTCAAAGCATTGGCGGCCGATTCACATCCGCGCGTCCGGCTCGAAGCGGTTCGCGCGGCCAGTTTTTTCACTGTGTCCGAGGCGGTCGAGATTCCCGTGATCGCTGGCGAGCAGCCGAGCGACATTTATCTCGACTATGTGACGGCCGAGACATTTCGAACGTTGGAACCGCTGTGGAAAAAAGCTTTGGCTAGCAGCCGCCCAGTCGGTTTCACCACGGAGGCGGGCGCTCGATATTTGCTGCACAACATCAGCAATGAGCAGTTGCTCAAACGTGAGCCGAACCGGGCGGTGTATCAAGAGATTCTGACTCGCGCCGGGTTATTGGATGAGAATCGTCGCGAGGCTGTGCAAGCGCTGGCGCGGATCGAGAAGAAGCCCGAGCTGAGCGTGATCATCGAGGCGATCCAGTCGCTCGACCAGAAGAAGCAAACCGCCGACACGAGCCTGGTGTTCGATTTGGTGCGGCAATTGACCAGTCGCAATGCGATGGAGCTGGCTGGTGCCCGGGCGGAGCTCGAAAAACTGGCGACAGCGGCCCAGCAGCCGATCTTGCGGCAGATCGGGTTCGTGTCGCTGATCAACGTCGACAAATCGGCGGACAAAGCCTGGGAGCTGGCGACGCGATCGGTGGGATCGCTGCGAGATTTTGTCGACTCGGTGGCGCTCGTACCCGACGCCAGCGTGCGGGCAGCACTCTATCCGAAGATCGAACCGCTGCTAGCCGGGCTGCCCAAGCCACTGACGGCGCTCGAAAAGCCGAACCATGCGCCAGGACGTTTCGTGCGGATCGAGCTGCCGCGCAAAGGGACGCTGACGCTGGCCGAAGTGGAAGTGGTGAACGGTGGGAAGAACGTCGCGCGACAGGGCCGGGCCTCGCAGAAGAATGTCTCGAATGGCGGCGACGCGCGACGCGCGATCGATGGCAAGAAGAGCGGTCAGTACAGCGACGGCGGTCAAACGCACAGCGAAGAGAACACCGGCAACCCCTGGTGGGAGGTCGACCTGGGTTCGGAGATGCCGATCGATTCCGTCGTGGTCTATAACCGCACCGACGGCGATCTCGGCAAACGACTCGCCGGTTTCACCGTCCGAGTGTTGGACAAGGATCGCCAGGAAGTGTTTCGCCAGGATGGCATCGAAGCGCCGGCCACGAGCGTGGCGCTACAGGTTCGGGCCGAGGACCCGGCTGTTGGCATTCGCAAGGCGGCGATGATGGCGCTGACCCACGTCCGCGGTCAGGAGCAAAAGACGTTTGGCGAATTGGCGAAATTCGTGAATGACGACGAGAACCGGGCCGCGTCCATACGGGCATTGCAGCACATCGGTCGGGCCGATTGGCCGAAGGAGCAGGCGCGGCCGCTGCTCGATGGCGTGATGGCATATCTGGAAAAAGTTCCGGCGCAACAGCGGACGACTCCCGAGGCGTTGGAGGCCTTGGAGTTCGCCCAGGCGCTAGCGAGTCTGTTGCCGGCGAGCGATGCGAAACATGTCCGGGCCAAGTTGAACGACCTGGGCGTCCCAGTGATTCGCGTTGGCACGTTGTTCGAGCGGATGTCGTACGACAAGGACACGATCGCGGTGCGGGCCGGCAAGCCGGTCGAGTTCATTTTGGAGAACTCCGATCTGATGCCGCACAACTTCGTCATCGCCCTGCCGGGCTCGATGGAGGAGATCGGCATGAGTGCCGAGGAAACCGCGCAGCAGAGCGGCGCGGCGGCGCGGCATTATGTTCCGCAGTCGAAAAAGATTCTGCTCGCCAGCACCCTACTGCAACCGCGCGCCACCGAGAAGCTGAGCTTCGTGGCCCCGACCGAGCCGGGCGTTTATCCTTACGTTTGCACCTATCCCGGTCATTGGCGAAGGATGTATGGGGCGCTATATGTGGTCGACGACCTGGACGCGTATCTCGACAACCCCGAAAGCTATCTGGCGGCCCACCCGCTGGAAATCAAAGACGCGCTGCTCAAAGATAGGCGTCCGCGGGTCGAGTGGAAGTTCGATGACCTGGCCAGCGCGGTCACGGAACTGAAGCAAGGCCGATCCTACGGCAACGGCAAGCAGATTTTTCAAGTTGCCAATTGCGTGGCCTGCCACAAGATGGACAACGTCGGCACCGTGATCGGGCCCGACCTTGCCAAGCTCGACGCAAAAATGCTCTCGCTCGATATCTTGAAAGAGCTGCTCGAGCCCTCGGCCAAGATCAACGAGAAATATCAGACGATGATCTTCGAGCTCGACTCGGGCAAGGTCGTAACCGGCCTGGTGCTGGAAGAGACGCCCGAGAAGATCAAGGTGATCGAGAACCCTTTGGCCAAGGCCGAGGCGATCGAGCTCAAGCCCTCGGAAATCGCCCAGCGACAAAAATCCCTCTCGTCGATCATGCCCAAGGGGCTCTTGGAAAAACTTTCGCGCGAGGAGATTTTGGATTTGATCGCCTATGTGATTGCGCGCGGCAACCAGGACGATGGGTTGTTCAGAGGCGGCCACGACCACGGCGGACACCATTAAGTGGACATTCTTTAGTAGAGAGAAGTAGGGGGTAGGCGTCTCATGCTCGACACACCTCAGATCATCCAGACCACTGCTCAGCAAACGGCTGCCATCCACCTCACGGTTCCGCGGACGGAGATTCGGACCGTCATGGGTCCGGGCCTTAAGGAGTTGATGGCCGAGGTTGCCGCGCAGGGGGTTTCGCCGGCCGGGCCGTGGTTTACGCACCATTTGCGGATGCCCGCGGACGTCTTTGATTTCGAGATCAGTGTGCCCGTCAGTGCGCCGGTTGTTGCCGCTGGCCGCGTGAAGCCGAGCCAATGGCCCGCGATGAAGGTGGCTCGGGCGGTTTATCATGGCGGTTACGAGGGGCTTGGCGCCGCGTGGGGCGAGTTCGATGCCTGGGTCAAGGCAAGCGGGCACAAGCCGGCCGCCGATCTTTGGGAGTGCTATGCCGCTGGCCCGGATTCGGGGCCAGATCCGGCCAGGTGGCGTACGGAGCTCAATCGACCACTACTTGACTAAAGTCGGACACGGCGACGGTTGGGAGCTGAGCGTCTATTTGCCCACTTTCTCGAACAGCGCGATGCTGGCGGTAAACCCGTGCAGAAAACTTTTGCCGCCGATGGGGCCGATTTCGCCTTGGGCGAAGAAACCGGCGAGCGGCAGGCTGGGCCACGCTTTGGCGATGGCCGCGGCGTCGTGATGGGGTTCGCCGAACAGCCGGGTGCCGCGCCCATTGCAAGTGAACATCAGTCCGCCCAGGCAGCGATCGGCCGAGGCCGCTTTGGCTTGTTCGAGCAGTTCGTGCAGCTCTTCGTCGGCCGTGGTGGCGTCGCGGACGTGGAACTGAACGGTCTGGCCGGCACGGACGTAATCGCCGATCGCGATGGCTCCGGTGTCGCGGTCGACGGCCTGGATGTTGCGCACCAGAAAATCGCCGCGACCGAAAGTCTCCTGATATTCGTTGATGACCTGCCCGACGTGCAAACCCTGCCGGGCAAGCTCTTGTTCCTCGGCTGAGAGTTGCTGGAACAGTTCTTGAAGTTGTGCGAGCGCTGGCCGGCCGCCCAACTCGTGGATCAGGTTCTCGTCGGCCTTGGTCACGACGAACGGGCGTCCAATCGGGCGGCAACCTTGGCTGACGACGGTGCGCACCTTGATCGGCCCGTGCATCAGTACGGCGACGGCCCCGCGATTGATTTCATTGGAGCCAAACAGCAGCCGATTCTGCCCCGGGCCAAACGCGCCGCTGGCCATGCCGCCGACCACGGTCGTGTCGGGCTGGTCCTGATTGAGCCGTTTGAGCAGCACGTCGGTGGGAAAGCTGAACGGCTCGGCCAGGATGATCAGGGAGGCGCCGTCGGGCCAGGCGTCGAAGAGCGAATCGTGCCAGCCCGAGAAGGCGCCCCCTTCGGGCGTCCGGTCGAATTCCAAGTGCATCGGCAACAGCGTGACGCCCGGCAGATGCGCGGCCCACAACGCAAGTGCCGGCTCCTGTTCGATTTCTTGCGAGCCGCAGACGATCGACTCGCCCGTGCAACCCAACAGGCAATCGGCCCTCAGTTCGCGGTTGATCAGTTCCGCGAGCGCCGCGAAATTGGGCTGATGGTGGACCGATGCGAAAACAATGACTAGGTTTAGTGCGTTGCCGAGTTCTTCCTTGATCCGACGGCAGACAAACTGCGCGGCTTCGATTGTGTCGAGCTCGGTCGACAGCGCGGCGGCAAATCGTGGCGTGGCTGTTTCTGGTGAACTCATTCCGGGCTCGCGGATCCTGAACAAAACATTGAGGAAGCGCTGCTGCGGTTGCGCGCCGCATCTTAATCAGCGGGCCATCATAGCCCTTGGATGCGCCGTGGCACAGGACCCTGATTGACGCCGAGAAAAGCAGTGCAGTCCGAATCGCAAAGCGTTCTTTCCGGCGGCAGCGTGTCGAATTAGAGTCGAATCACTGCCGAAGCCATGAACGACCAGGATCGCTACGGCTGGGGATGCAGTATTTCCCCGATCGCATTTACTGACCTTGAAAAATCATTCCACCGCTTCGCGGCGCATCCTTGCAAGCCAGCATTACTCACCAGCGACGATAGTAGCCGCGGCGGGCATAGTAGCTGCCGCCGTAGCCGCGAGGGTATCCCCAGTAGTTGCCGTACGAGCCATATCCGCGGGGGTAGTAGCCGCCGTAGCGCGGCACGTAGTACCCGGTGTTGTATCCCGGCGAATAGTAGCTGGTGCGGTATTGCGGATAGCGCGAAGCGTTGTAACCCGCGTAGGTGTCGGGCGCGTAGACGATCCAGCTTGCGCCGTTCCAGAAGGCCCACTGGTTGCTCGGCAGCCAATACCACCAATGCCCATTGTGCCAACGGTATCGCGAATTGGGCGCGTTGGAGTATTGTGTCAGGCGAATGTTGGCCGCCTGGTCGACATTGGCTGTTCCGAGCACGGAATAGATTGGCGATTGTGTACTAGCTTCGGCAGCACCGAGGTGGGCCACCGATACGACCTGGCTCGCGGCAATCATCACGGCGGCGCCGATGGCCGTTCGAATGATAGTGGTCATGGCTCTTCTCCTAAATTATTAAGGTGTGCGACACCGAACTGAGCATCGAAGGACGCGCGTCAATAGAATCAGCTTTAACTTCCCGACTCGAACGTTTTCCGGCTTTTTCCGATCAATTGCCACTGGGCGCTTGGTGGAAACTCATGGATGCGGCGAATTCTGATGTTTTGACTGTCAGACCGAGTGTTGACATAGGCGAGGACGTCGCGCATATCACCCTCCGCGTATTCCAAAACCATCCACTTGTCCAAAAAGAAGTATTCAATGATGAACATTGTAGGTACCTCGGTCTGCGAACGGCCCGTCAGGCACACGCCCTTGTGTTCGATAGTCCCTTGAGTAC
>JAYVCO010000624.1:0-3778 GCA_043749935.1 Planctomycetia bacterium | reverse complement strand
AAAAATGCCGTCGTGGCATTTTTCAACCTCGCCAAGTGCGGAGCAAAGCTCCGCACGGCTCGCAAAATAACGACTTACGTCGCTATTTTGTCATCGCATCCATGCGATATCGCAGCCTGTTGAATAAATCAACAGGCTGCTAACACGCATTGTGACTCTCCGGCGAGCGGCTGGCAACCGCGCGGGGGGCTGGACCAGCGGCGTGTAGAAGATGTCGAGCGGTTTTCAATTATTCGCTTGAGAGGGTATCCTAAACAGCTAGGGCCTGACAGGCGTGCCATGCCGAGGCGGTCGTGGCGCGAGGCCTGGAATGGACAGAGGCAAGGTGATTCGATGCGTATCCCCTCGTTGTTCTTAGCCGGTCTGGTCGGCCTGACCGTTGCGTTCTCGGGCAGCAGCGCGCGGGCTCAGTTTCAGCCGCCCGTCAATTCGCTTGCCTTCGAGGATACCGGCGAAGTGGAGCTCATCGATTCCGGCTTGATCCGTATTCGCGACTCGAAAAAAGAGGCCTGGGTTCTCAAGATCGATCCCGAATCGAAGGTGACGATCGAAGGCGAAGCACAGGTCGAGTGCCTGCGTCCGGGACTTTTCGTGCAATTGACCGGCGAGATCGACAAAAAGGGAACGCTCAAAGAGGGCGTCGAGGAAATCCAAATTTTTTCCACTCTCGCCAAAGGCTCGCTGGGCCTGTTTTCTCCCGAGGAGTCGGCCCAGGACGATAGTGCCAGCGCCAAGCCGGTCCGCAATGCCGGCGCGGGTTCATTTCGCATCCGCGGCAAGGTGGCGTTCTATCGCGACGGCGAGTTGATGGTCGTGGCCGGCAATCGAAAGATCAACGGCAACATGGCCGACGAAGTCAGCGTGAAGCTCAACTCGGATGACCTCAGCCTGGCCCAGCCGGGCGACAAAGTGAAGGTAAAGGCCTGGTATCACGAGATGCAGCGGCCAAACCCGTTGATGAATCGTCCGGGCGCGGCGCTCGTGCAAGAGATCACCATCACGCTCGACAAGCCATTGGCCCCGACGGGCAAGCGATCGCGCGCGAGCGCAGACAAGCCCGAGCGACCGGCTGCCAAGACGAAGCGATTGAGCAAGTAGTGCAGCGGGTTTTCGAACTGCAGACTTTTTGCCGGCGTCGCCTTTCCGGGTGCGCCTTCAGATTCCCATCCGACCCAGTGCGTCGATGATGCTACCCAGGTTGCCAGCCAGACCGGGGTGCGAGGCTTCGTACTTCAGCACGGCGTCGGAGAGTCGCTTGACGATGGAGCGATGTTCGGCCGGTTCGGCGGTTTGACCTTGCAGCACGGCCCGCGCTTGGGCAATCGTCGAGTCCAATTGGGCTCCCATGGCCGGATCGAGCTTGCGCACTTCCTCGAGTTGAGCCTGCAATTGGCCGAGTGTTTCCCGCAATTTGTCGTGCTCGCTAGCCATGGAATGTTTTGCCCTTTGCGGCGTTGCCGTTAAGTGTGATTGTCGCCCGTTGGTTGTCGTTCGATGCGTTCATTCTAGCAGCGATTCTGCCTGAAAGCGCGGGCTGGCCGCCGTCATTGAGCCAGCGAATACATACCGTGGCTGGCATTCTTGAGTTTGCCTTGCTTGACGAGCTCCTCCCACACCTGGCGCGGATATTGATCGGGCGGCGTGATGCCGGTAATCATCGAGCCTTGGCCGGAGCTCATCGGCCCGCGACCGATCCGCGAAGCATCGTCCAACTGCGTGAGCTTGAGCCGCTTTCTGAATGCCTTGAGCGCCGCTTTAAGGACTTCCGGCGTCGGGGGTGCCGCGACAGGAATCGGCGAACTACTGGCGTCATCGGACATGGCAAATATCTCTGCTAATTTTTTAGGGCGTTGCATTTCCAAACCAATCGCCCCAGTTTGGCACTTGCAGGTTACCAAGTTTATGGCCCGCGTCGATGGCGGGCCATGCACTGGGCGAAAAAAACCGAGCGGGTAGATTTTGGCGAAGCGCCCACGCGATCCCAGGGGCGGTTATGATGTAGGTGTGACCGAAGGCCCAAAGTACCGACTGCGCGGTTTGCAGTTCAACCTTCGGTTGCTCTTTGAACTCGCCGTAGTCGTTGCAATTACTTGCTTCATTATCCGTCTGCCGGGACCGTGGATGGAAGGAACGTGGGCGGATCGCACTCCTTGGATTTTCGGTTTGTATTGTGGCTGGCTCTGTTGGAAACTTCGAGGAAGGCGCGACTCCGACCGTCAGGCTGGACTCCCGGGCATGGACAACAAGCGCATGAGACGATGGGGCTTTCTGATCGTCATCGTAACTATCATCTTGCCCGCGACCGTCACCATCCTTTTCAGACGATATTGGCACTAACCGCATTTTCTCTTGAACGGATTCAAGCCGGCCTGCTTCCGTGTGACCCCGTCGGTTGTCGATCTTCCTGCGTATTTGTATAATCCGCGTCGTCAATCAAACCTCGCGCAGCATGCCCCCATTTTAGGGCCGCCTTCCGGAAGAGTGCGCTGGGCCGCTTCGGTTTCAAAGGAGATTTCTCGTGGCTATTCGCGTCGGTATCAATGGTTTCGGTCGGATCGGTCGTTTGGTGTTTCGCAACTTGATGGCCCGTCCCAAGGAATTCGAGGTCGTGGCGATCAACGATCTGACCGACAATCACACGCTGGCCACGCTGCTGAAATATGACAGCACGCATCGCCGCTATCCGGGCGTCGTGACCTACGATAACGACCACATCATTGTCGACGGCAAGAAGATCCGTGGGCTCAAGGAGCGCGATCCCGCCAAGCTACCCTGGGGCCAAATGAATGTCGACGTGGTGGTCGAGAGCACCGGCATCTTCACGGGCCGCGAAACCACGAAAGAAGGCGTGACCAAGGCGGGATACGACACGCACTTGAGGGCGGGCTCCAAACGCGTCGTGCTCAGCGCTCCGGCCAAAGATGGCGCCGATATCACCTGCGTCATGGGGGTCAACGACAACAAGTTGACCAAAGAGCATAAGTGCATTTCGAACGCGAGTTGCACGACCAACTGCCTGGCGCCTTTGGCGATGGTGCTCAACGAGGAGTTTGGAATCGTCAAAGGGCTGATGACGACCGTCCACGCCTACACCAACGATCAACGGTTGCAGGATATGCCGCACGACAATCTGTATCGTGCCCGCGGAGCGGCGCAAAACATCATTCCCACGTCGACCGGCGCCGCCAGCGCCATTGGCCTGGTGCTTCCGCAACTTGTCGGCAAGCTGACGGGCATTTCGCTGCGCGTGCCTGTGCCGACCGGCAGCCTGGTTGACTTGACGACGATCATGGCCCGCAACGTGACGAAGGAAGAAGTCAACGCGGCGATGAAGAAAGCGGCCGAAGGCAAGCTCAAGGGAATTCTGTCGTACAACGAAGACCCGATCGTCTCGACCGACATCATCGACGACCCGCACAGCTCGATTTTCGTGCCCGACTGGACCCAGGTGCTAGACGGCAACCTGCTCAAGACCCTGAGTTGGTACGACAACGAGTGGGGCTATAGCTGCCGCACGGTGGACCTGATCGAAAAAGTTGGCAAGCTGCTCGCGTAGAGAGCTGATTGCGATTTTGGTGTTCGCTTTGACGTGTCGGTGGCGTCGCGGAGACGGGTTGCCTGCGCCGCTCGCGCGGCTTAATGTCTTTGGTTGGGGGCTCCTATTTCGGCGGGCTGTCGCCCTTGTCATTACCCACAATTTCTTATTTTTTGCGTGAGTTGTGCGCCGCGGACGAGGGTATTGAGTTTCTCCCAGCCGCGCCAGATGGTGATCCAGCCG
>JAYVCO010000623.1:0-2469 GCA_043749935.1 Planctomycetia bacterium | reverse complement strand
CGGCTGGATCACCATCTGGCGCGGCTGGGAGAAACTCAATACCCTCGTCCGCGGCGCACAACTCACGCAAAAAATAAGAAATTGTGGGTAATGACAAGGTTAACACCCGCCGCTACATGCCTACGCCGCTTACGCGGCTACAAACGCACCCCGCTACTACCGCTTGAGCGTGCGGGCTTGTTCGATCACGTCGCGGAGGATGGTTTCTAGCGTGAATTCGGGGCGGAAGCGGATTGTGCGGCGGAGGCGGCTAAGATCGGGGATGCGCGAGCGGACGTCTTCGAAGTCCTGGTCGTAGGCTTCGGCGTAGCTTTGAAAGGCGATTTCGAGCTTGGGATTCACCGCGGCGATCACGCTTTTGGCTAGCTGCAAGATGCTCACCGGCTGGTCGCTGCCGACGTTGAACACGCCGGCCGTGGCGGCGTCGGTTTCCATCAACTCGATCACCGAGTGGACTACGTCGCTGACGTGCGCGAAGCAGCGGACCTGGTTGCCGTCGTCGTGAACCACCAGCGGCCGGCCGGCCAGCGCCGATTCGATGAACCGCGGCAAGACCATGCCATAGCGGCCGGTCTGACGCGGACCGACGACGTTGAAAAACCGGGCAATCACCACCGGCAGCCGATGTTGCCGCCAATAGGCCAGGGCCAGGAATTCGTCGATGGCCTTCGAGGCACCATAAGACCAGCGGGCCCGCGTGGTCGGGCCGAACACGAGGTCGTCTTCTTCCGACCACAGCGGCTTGGGGTTCTTGCCATAGACTTCGCTCGAGCTGGCCAGAAACAACTTGACCGAGTAGCCCTCGCGCTTGCGGCGCAATAGCTCGCTCAGGATCAGCTCGGTCGGGTAGATATTGGTTTCGATCGTGTGGATCGGCGCGGTCGAGATGAGTTGCACGCCGACCGCGGCCGCCAGGTGATAGACCTCGTCGACGTCGCTCACCAGCCGCCGCACCAACGTCTTGTCGGCGACGGTGCCTTGCACGAAGCTGAAATTGAAATGGTCGCGAATCGCCGCCAGGTTTTCGGCCGTGCCGGTCGACTCGTCATCGACGACGGTCACGCGATAGTCGCGCGCAATCAGTGCCTCGGCCAGATAGCTGCCAATGAAACCCGCCCCGCCGGTGATCAACGCATGTTTCACGGTCGAAAGTTTCCCTGAAAACGGGATCGAAAGCCCACAAGTCCACAGTGTTCGAGCGCCGCGCCAGCGTCAAGAGTCGCTCCCAAGAGTTCCTCTCAAGGGTCTTTCGCTGCGCCCGTTTCTGCCGACTTTTCGGCCATCTACTGTTCGCGACGCTTGGCCAAAATAGAGGCGATGATCGAAATTGCCAAGAGCGACAGGATGATGGCCAGCGACACGGCCGGGCTGATCAGGTGGGCATTCTGGGCACCGCCAAACCAGAATTCGGCCACCATCTTGGCGCCGACAAAGATCAGCACCGCCGAAAGTCCATAATTCAGATAGCGAAACAGATCCATCACGCCCGCCAGCAGAAAATACAGCGCTCGCAAGCCGAGGATGGCGAAAATGTTGGAAGTGAACACGGTAAACGAATCTTTGGTGACACCGAAAATGGCTGGCACGCTGTCGACTGCAAACAGCACGTCGGTGCTTTCAATGACCAGCAGCACCAAAAACAACGGCGTAATGCAGCGGCGACCGTTTTCAGTGACAAAGAATCGTTGCCCGTGATTTTCCTTGGCGACCGGGAACCAGCGTTTGGCGATGCGCATCAACAGGTTGTTTTCCGGACTCACCTGGCTGTCGCTGTGCATCGCTAGCTTGATGCCGGTATAGATCAGGAACGCGCCGAAGATCCACAAGATCCATTCGAACTGGTGCAGTAGCGCCGTGCCGGCCAGAATGAACGCGAGCCGCATGATGACCGCGCCAATGATGCCCCAGAAGAGCACGCGGTATTGATATTTGAGCGGGACGCCGAAAAACGAGAAGACGACGGCGAACACGAAGACGTTGTCCATCGACAACGACCACTCGACCAGGTAGCCGGTCAGAAATTCGATGCCGATGACCGGCCCGCGCCAAGCCCACACCAGGCCGTTGAACGCCAGGGCGAGCAAGCACCAGACGAGAGTCCAGAGGGCGCTTTCGCGCAAGCTGGGCTCGTGCGAATCGCGATGGAAGACCACGAGGTCCAGCACCAGCAGCACCGCGACGAGCACGCCAAAGGCCAGCCAATGCCAGACGGTCGGCTCCCCAGCAGCGACTTCCAGCGGCGCAAGTTGCCCGAGCAATTGAGTTGCAAGCCAGCCTTGGCAGAAAATCTGTGACACCCGCGATTGTTTCCAAGCAGAAAACGGCCAAGAGGTTCCCGCAGCTTGCAGGACACCCGGCCATCATAGATGGCGCGCCGAGAGCGAGCAACGCCACCTTTGGCGCACCGGCGTGCGGGGCGTTTTCTTGTAAAATAAGACTACAATTGGAATAATGAGGACCTTTGAGTTG
>JAYVCO010000622.1:0-10548 GCA_043749935.1 Planctomycetia bacterium | reverse complement strand
GCCTGGCGATTCCGCCTGCCGCCACCCCCGCCGTCATCCATACCGTCTGTCGTGCCCCCTGCGTGCCATCACGCAGTTAAATCTTGGAATTGGTATTAGGGACCCACGGCAGAGAAGTCGCCCGCTAGCCGAACCAACACTTCGCGGGTTACCTGTGCCGGAATCGCTTTCCGCTCCTGGCCGACGGTGCGCGTGTACCGGCAGAGGCTGATTTCATTTCCGCGAGAGAGCAGCAGCTCGTAATAGTTCGTGCAATCGGTTTCTTTCTGGGGCGGATTGGAGCGCAATTGGACGACGCACCCTTGGGAATCGATTTCGATCGGACTAATCGGTTCGAGCAGATACGTCAGGCGCGCCGAAAGCTGCTCGGCTTTCATCTTCAAGTCGTCCATCGAAATCGTCGTAATTGAATCAGCCTTAAGCGCCAGCCGGGTAAAAGCGCACGCCATCGTATCGAGTGCCACCAAATGACAGTGAAGCTCTTGGGAACCGTCTTCGACGGCTACCAGATGCTCTCCACTGGAAAACAGGGGCAGGCTGGCCAGCGATCGTTGCAGTTGATCTTTCAGGGTCATGACTTTGCTTCTCCACTCTTCTCCGTTTTGTGCTCGCGACCGTCAAACGACATGATCGTGCTCGTGCCGTCCAGGACAGTTTCAATGTGCACCGGGCGGCCCCAGAGTTTTTGGAGATTCACCAGTGTGTCCAAGGCGTAGTTGATCTTCAGCTCAACGCCGTTGAATTGATGTTCGAGGAACAACTCGCCCCGGTTCTTGTAATTGCCGTCACGGACCGCGATCAGCGGCCGACCGATATTCGTGAGATTGAATAAGAGTTGCTGCTTGATCTTGGGAAACTCGCGGCTTTCGATTTCGTAAGCGTCGTTCGCGGCGTTGTAGCCAAACGAGAATAATTTGTATTCCCGACAGAATTCTAGCGTGAGGAATTCGTCGATGAATGTCAGGTCGTTGTGTATCTTGCGGACCTCGAAAATTTTTTGGCGGCCCAGTCCGGCTTTCGTGTCCCAGCGACGCTTGGCGGCCAGATCATCGCATTCTTCGTAGGCCTTGCCGAAACGCCCCTTGTTCCAGCGGTCTTCGATGTCGCGGTACAGCTCGATGCCCACCTTGTACGGATTAAGCTGCGTGGGCGAGCTGGCCAGCGTGCCCGAGTGATGGTCGCAATAGTTGATGACATCGCCGGGATCGAGGCCCTGGCTGGTCATGATCGTGGAGTGCCAGTAGCTAGCCCAGCCCTCGTTCATGATTTTGGTTTGGGCCTGCGGTGCGAAATAATAGGCTTCATCGCGAACGATCGACAGGACGTCGAGTTGCCACGGTTTGAGCGGCGCGTGCTCCAGCAGGAACAACATCACATCGCGCGTTGGTTCGGCCGGAAATCCCATTTGCCGCTCGTGCTCCAAGCGCAAGCGGCCGGCCTCGGCTTCGAGCGCGCGGGGCGGATTGATATAGGGATCCATGTAGTCTTTCGACTGGAAGCGGCCCGGCAGCGGAGCCTCGTCCTCCTGGTCGTGCGGCTTCTCGAAATCGTATCGGCTGCGATCCGCGAAGCGCTTGACGAAGGGCGAGTGGATGTCGATCAAATCCTCGATGCTCAAACAAGCGTCGATGAACGTTTCGACCTCTTCGACTCCGAATCGATCCATGTAACGGCGGATCCGATTGCCGTGGTTGGCCATCTCGTCCATCATCTTGCGATCGGTTTGGCTGAACCAGTAGTTGTTCTTGAAGAAATCGCAGTGGCCATAGACGTGCGCCATGACCAGTTTCTGATCGACCAATCCGTTGCTCCGCATCAGATAGGCGTAGCACGGGTTGTTGTTGATCACCAGCTCGTAGATTTTCTGCAAGCCATAGGTATAGCCCTTGGCCAGTTGCTCATATTCCATGCCGAATCGCCAGTGCGGGTAGCGAGTCGGAAACCCGCCATACGCGGCGACCGCGTTGAGCTGTTCGGCGTCGACCAGCTCGAACATGGTCGGATAGAAATCCAAGCCACAATCGAGCGCATAACCCTCGATGCGGGTTTGGATGGCCGCCAGGTCGGCCGGCAACGGTTCGAAGCTCACGCTTGCCATAAGAGCAACCTAAACCCCGGTGCCCAGAAACTGCTTCAGGCACCCGTAGACGGCTTCCTTGTTCTCGATTTCGGCCACGATCAGCTTATCAACGCCTTCGCCGAACCCCTGTTCCAACGAGCGAATGTATTCGCCGCTGCCATAAGGGCTCTCCACTTGCCCGTAGCAAAATAGATTGACTTGCTGCAAGATCTTGTCTCGCAGCAATTCCAAGCTGCGTTCATTGTCTTCGCCCCAGTTATCGCCGTCGGAAAACTGGAAGCAATAAATGTTCCAATCGGTAGCGGGAAATTCGCGTTCGATCAATTCGGCGCATACCTTGTAGGCCGAACTGATGCGAGTCCCGCCGCTTTCGCGCGTGTGGTAGAACGTGTTTTCGTCCACTTCCTTGGCCGCCGCATCGTGAATGATGTACCGGGTTTCGACGCCGTTGTACTGGCTGTGCAGCCAGGTATCGAGCCAGAAGGCGGCTGTGCGGACCACTTCTTTCTGGTCGTCGGTCATCGAGCCGGAAACGTCCATCATGTAAATCACGACCGCATTGGCCACCGGCAGGTCGACTTCCGACCAGGCGCGATACCGCTTGTCCTCGCGAATGGGCACGATCCGCGGGCGCTGCGGCACGTATGTGTTCGACGAGATCTGCCGGCGCAAGGCTTCCATGTAGGTGCGTTTGAAGTGTCGCAACGATTCGGGACCGGAGCGGCGAATGCTCGTATAGCGATCCTTGACTTGCTCGATGTTGGCCTTGCCCTTGGGCAGAATTTGGGGCAGTTCGAGTTCGTCGCCCAAGATGGCGGCCAACTCTTCCAACGTGACTTCAACCTCGAGGATATGGGCGCCGGGGTCGCTGCCGGCCTGGCCGCTGCCGCTAGCGGACTCACCTGAGCCGAGCGTCGTACCTTCTTCCCCGTCACCCTGCCCGACGCCGCCGGAGCCGTTCTTGCCGTAGCGGAAATGAGGAACGTCCAACTGCGGAATGGGAATGCTGACCAGATCGCGCCCTTTGCGGCCGATCATTTCGCCGTGCGTGACGTACTTTCGCAAGTTCTGGCGAATCTTGCCTCGTACGATTTGCTTGAACCGCGATAGGTCATGCTCGATTCTCATGAGCTTGCCCCCAATCCTCCGGCATTACAGGCGGTCAGCCGCAGGGTCTGCGGCCCCGGCCCCCGTAATGCATGCTCCCAAACTGCAGTGCCCCGATTCTTCTATTTATTCGTCTTCCCTGACGCGATCTATTCGTTTCTACAACCCTCCTCAGCCGATTTCCCTTGGCCAGCCAGGTTGCTAATTGCCGTGTTTGGCATCTCCGCGAGCGAAAATGCTGGCAACATAGTTCAGCACGTCGGAGGCGCTCTCTTCGTCGTAGCCGTAGTCGCGAATCAAGCGGTGCTTGACCACATCGATCTTGGCTTGCGTGTCGGCATCCACCACTTTCGAAACCAGGCTCGTCAGCTTGATCGAGTCCTTCTGGTCTTCGAACAACTTCAATTCAAGCGCCTTGTAAAGCCGTTCGTTGGTCTTGTAATCGAACGTGCGGCCATCGATCGACAGCGCGCCGATATAGTTCATGATCTCGCGGCGGAAATCGTCCTTGCGGCTTTCCGGAATATCGATCTTCTGCTCGATCGAGCGCATCAGCCGTTCGTCCGGCTCTTGATATTGCCCGGTAAAGCTGTTCTTGACCTTTTCGCGCTGGGTGTAGGCCTTGACGTTGTCGATGTAATTGCCGCACAGCCGCTTGAGCGCGTCTTCGTCGGCTGCGATCGCCCGCTGAACTTCGTTCTTCACGATGTTCTCGTACTCCTCCTTGACCACGCCCAGCAGTTCCCGATATTTCGTCCGCAGCTCGTCGTTGGTGATCAACGTGTGATGCTTGAGCCCCGATTCAAGCTCGTTGAGCACCATGAACGGATTGATCGACTTGGCGTCGGGATGAGCGACCAGTGCATTTGAGATTTTGTCTTGCACATAGCGGGGCGAGATGCCCTGCATACCCTCATTGATGGTTTGTTCGCGCAGTTCCTTGATGTTGTCCTCGGTGAAGCCCGGCAGGCTCTTGCCGTTGTAGAGCTTCAGTTTTTGCAACAGCGTGAGCCCGGCGTTCTTGGGCTCTTCCAATCGAGTCAGAATGGCCCACATGGCGGCCATTTCGACCGTGTGGGGTGCGATATGTTTGCCAGGTACGGTGTTTTTGTTGTAATCCTTTTCGTAAATCTTGATTTCATTGGCCAGCGTCGTGACGTAAGGCACGTCGATTTTGACCGTGCGGTCGCGCAGCGCTTCCATGAATTCGTTGCCCTGTAGGCGGCGATATTCAGGCTCGTTCGTGTGGCCCAGAATCACTTCGTCGATATCGGTTTGAGCAAATTTCTTCGGCTTGACCTTGTGCTCTTGACTGGCGCCGAGCAGGTCGTAGAGAAACGCCACGTCCAGTTTCAGCACTTCGACGAACTCCACGATGCCGCGATTGGCAATGTTGAATTCGCCGTCGAAATTGAACGCCCTTGGGTCGCTGTCGCTGCCGTATTCGGCGATTTTGCGATAATTGATGTCGCCGGTGAGCTCGGTCGAATCCTGGTTTTTTTCATCCTTGGGCTGAAACGTGCCGATCCCGATGCGGTCTTTTTCGCTGAGGATCAGCCGTTTGACGCGAACGTCCTGCACGACGCGCGTCCAGTCCCCCTCGTATTGTTTGAGCAGGTCGCTATAGACATAGCGGCAGAAAGGGCACAGCTCGCCGACGATTTTCATCCGATAATCGCCGGGCGGAACCTCCGAGTTCAGATTGTCGATGACATCCTTGCGGAACCTTTCGGGAATCAGGTGCAGCGGCTCCTCGTTCATCGGGCACCACTGCGTGCCGTCCTTGGTCACCCAGCCCAACGAGTAAAGGGCGCCGTCGTCTTTGGCACTATAACGTTCCAACCCCTTCTTCATCAGCCGCGCGATCGTGCTTTTGCTGCTGCCCACCGGACCGTGCAATAGCAGCACGCGCTTCTCGATGCCATAACCCTGGGCGGCGCTCTTGAAAGCGTTGACCAACGTCCACAGCGGCTCGTCGAGGCCAAACACCGCGTCCTTGCCGTTGTCGTCGGGGTCGCCAAAGAATCGGTAGCGCACGCGCTTCTCTCGAAACTCTTCGTAAGTTTCCGTGCCATACGACATGATCATGTCGTAGACGCGCTCGAAGGCGTTGCGAGTCGCCCGCGGATTGCCGCGCACGATATCGAGGTATTCCTCGAACGTGCCCTCCCAGTTCTTGCGGCGGAACTGGTCGAGATCTTGGCGTTGGGCAACGAGCGAAATGATCCCGCGACCATTACTCATGGATCGTCCTCCCCGACAGGTGCTTCTTTTACGCGACCTCTCGCCTTCGAGGCTTTCCCTGACCGCCAGGGCCTCGGCGATTGGTGCGCCTTCACCCGGAAAAGTTGCTTGCTTGTTGTTGGACTCGTCTAGTTAATTAATTAGTTGCCGCCGCGGCTTCATCCGTCCCTATTTTTCCCTGGCTATGGTCGAGCGTGCATGGTTGCACGCGGGCACAGTGCTCGAATCGTTTAGGGGTCTGCGCACGATTCGAGACAGCGCAGCGGCAAAAGCTGCTGCTCGTCATTTCGTGTGCCAGACGGAGAGAGAAATTGGAAAAGAACGCTCGAGGCGCGGTGGGCAGGTCAGTACAAACTTACGTCTGATTTCGGCCAGCAGGCAAAATGCGGGCAGCCTCTCAGTTCCGCCCCATCTCCTGCCTTCCTATGCCAAGTATGGTCAGAACCCTCGCGCTCGACAATACGGATCTCCGACCACGAGTGGGGTAAACACGGTTGAAAGACCTGGTCTAGCTATCTGAAACGGTTGTCCGGCAATGAGTTTCGTGCGGAATCGACGGGTTGAATGGGGTGCGGAATCAGGCTCGCAAAAACACGCGCGTGCCAGGACAAAAGCAGTAGACGTTGCAACAAATGTGGTTTGGACACCTGGTATGCCGATTGGCATGGCACGTTGAAATGCATTTGGGCGGCGCAAGAACGACCGGTTGCACTCACAGTCGGGGAAGCGGCAGGCTAGCATGACCGAAGTCGAGAAGGAGGCCGTGGCCCGCCTCGTCGCTACGCCAACAAGCGTTTGACGCTCTCCATCAAGCGATCCATCGCGAATGGCTTGCGGATGTAGTCGTCGACCCCCAACATTTCGGCGTACGCCTTGTGTCGGCTGCCTTCGTTGGCCGTGATCATGATTACGCGAAGGGGAACAGGGCGACTGCGGCGCAGCTTTTCCAACACTAGAAAACCGCTCCGCTTGGGCATCATCATGTCGAGAATGACCAAATCCGGATCCTCGCGCTCGGCCATCGACAGGCCCTGGTTACCGTCGCGCGCCACCATGACTTCATATCCGTTCGCTTCCAACGCGTAGCGTACCGACTCGACGATTTCATGATCGTCGTCCACGATCAGCACGCGTGGGGACTTTTCCGGCTTCTTCTCGTCTGTCATATCAGTCATCAGCCTGTGTCCAGAATTTAGCGCCGACTGCCGATAGCGGCGGAAATTTCATTCGTGTAACCTAGAATAGAAGCCTCCAGAAGTATCCGAGATCGGCTCGATTTGCAAGGACACCCGGGCAAAATGCCGAGGTATGCACGCATGCCAGCGCCGAATCAGCCAAAAAAATTCTTGGCCCAGAATGGCTATTTTGCGGAATTCGCTTCGCTGCGGTCCAGATGTTTTCGGCAGAACGTCGAAATAGTTCTTCGCCTGTGGGCCACAGGTTTCCGCCTTCCGGCTATTTGCTGCCTCATAGCGGCAATGGTTTGGTTCTTTTTCATCCTGGTGGCGAGCGCGCACGCACAGCCGCCGGCTTCCTCTCGCAGACCCGATTTGGTAGTTCCCAAAAGTGGCATTGTGCGGCGCGGCCAGGGACAACGCGTGCTGGTCAGCGACGCGGACGGCAACCGCCAGGTGGCGCTGTTGCATGTCGACGTGGGCGACCGGCGACTGGTCATCCTCCCCAATGGCCGCTTGGATTCGCTGTTGACGAAAGAGACGCAACCGACCGACGAGCCGTTTCGGGGCGACTCGAAAGAGGCCATCGCCGCGGAATTAAAACAAAATGGATTTGAGCGGTTCAAGTCGCGAAATACGGCCCATTATGTCTTTGTCTACAACACGAGCGAGGAGTTCTGCAAAGGGACCAGCCGCATCCTGGAGACGATGTATCCGGCCATCATCGCCTACTTCAAACGCCAGAAATTTCCGGTCCACGAGCCGACGGTGCCTCTGGTGGCCATCATGTTTCGCACGGAGGAGGAGTTTCAGAAATACGACCCGGTGCCGAGCGGCGTCGCCGCGTATTACAGTCCGATCTCGAACCAAATCGTGATGTACGAGCAGTCACGATTGGTCGAAGTGGCACCCGAGCTGGCCATGAAGCAGTCGATTGGCACGATCGCGCACGAGGGAATTCACCAGATCATGCACAATATCGGCGTGCAGGAGCGGCTGTCGCGCTGGCCGACCTGGACGGCCGAAGGATTGGCGGAATACTTTGCGCCAACGTCGGTCGATGCCCGTTTGCGCTGGAAAGGCGTGGGCATGCCGCACGATTTGCGGATGTACGAGTTGGATCGATTTTTGAAGAACGGCTCCGCGACTCGCGGCGAGATGATCGAGAGCACGGTGGGCGCGGTGCGGCTGACGAGCACTGGCTATGCTTCGGCATGGGCACTAACGCATTTTTTGGCTTCCAAGCGTAAGGATAAATTTCACGCGTATCTGCGCGAGGTGGCTAAACTGGGTCCGCTGGAACCGCGGGACGAGGCCCAGCTGGCCGTGGAACAGAAGAAACTTTTTACTCAATTCTTCGGGTCGAATTACGGCGCGCTCGAAGACGACCTGGTGAAGCACCTCAAAAGCCTGCCGTACACAGACCCCGTCCTCAACCAAACGCACTACGTGGTAACGCTCAACACGAATTTGTCGCGCAGCGTGGGAGTGACGGCCTCACCCGCGGCCGTACGTCAGTGGCAGGAAAACGCCCTGACCAAGATTCCGCCGGCCGTGCGCGAACAGGCCACGTTTCAAATCCAGCCGTTCGCCAATAAAGCATTGGCCGAACAGTACGCCAGCGAGTTGTTGCGCGCCAAATAAGTCGCACGCGCAAGGTTGCTCTGACTAAACTGCCTATTCGTCTCGCATTTGCCGCAGCGCGTCGCCGAGCCGCTCGTGAACTTCTTCGGTTTGACGAATTACCAGAACCTGTGAAGGGGGGAAATACTTGATCGTGCCGGGGCCGCCGTTGGCATCCCAACTTGCGGGCTGGATCGTTTTCTGTATGAGTTCGATCAATTCTTGGGCTGGGTCTGACGGGGTCGGCCCGCCCATGGCCGGTTTTGTATTCTTGTTTCGCGCCTGCCTGCTCTGCGAGACCTGCCGTGCGATTTCTTCTCCGCGACGCGCTAGTCGGCCGCGGATTGCATCTTGTAACTCGATCCGCAAATTTCTCGACGTTTCTGGGCTGTCGTCGGAAAGCTGTTTGAACAACTCCAGCAGCTCGCGAATTGCTGATTGTTGTTGCGCGCCTCTCGCCATGGCTTCACGCCGCAGCGTCTTGTGGACCCTTTGGCGAAGTTGCTGTGGGCTGCCCTGCTGCACGACCGCTGGATTGGAAGGTTCCGAACTGTCTGCGGCCACCGCTAGCGTGAGGAGGATTGTGAGCCAGAAAGCGGACATCGGGTTATGTCCTTCAATGAAAAGTTTGCCCCACAGCCAGTGTAGCGGATTTGCGATGATTTGGCACTTAGCATTAGGCCGCCCGAGAAGCATCCTTGTTGACGACGTTTGGTTGCGCAGGCGTTTCCGCCCGAAGCTGCGAGCAATTGCCGGCTTTGGCGTTCCAAATTCGAAGCAGTCGTTCTTCCAACCGATCGAACACACCCGACAAGCGGCTGCCGTATATACACAGGGGGGCAAATATACAGCCCACGGTCGCCCCCCAGAACACATCGCTGAGAAAATGCGCTTCTTCGAGCACTCTTTGGCAGCCCGCCAGAGCCGCGAAAACAGGAAACAGCCAGCGCCCGCGCGGATAGTACCTTGCCAGCACGATGGCCAGCCCGGCCGCGGTGGCGACGTGCGACGATGGAAAACTTTGCTCGCCACTTGAGTTACTCAACATTGGAAACCACTGCAAGAAAGTTTCCGAGCTCGGGCCGCTGAAGTCGAAATGGTAGGGACGATCGCGCGCGACAAATAGCTTGAGAGCGTTGGCCAACAGCCCCGACCCGAGCGCCGCGGCGGCAATTCGCGGCAACGCATATCGGTGCCGAGGGTCGATCACAGCGATGAGCAACAGGATTGCCGCAACTCCGACTCCGTGCCCGAAGATTTCGCTCAAAGAGCAGAGTTTTTGGAATGCCCTGGGAGAGCTTTCGCTGCGAGCCCAATTTGCCAGGGGCACGTCAATCGCCATCGCGGCCACGCCGAGTGCCGACAGGACGGCTGCGAGACTCCACAGTTGCGAAATGCTTCGCAGGCGGGGCAAAGGAATTTCCGTGTCGCCTGGACGTTTAAAACCGGGCATCAAGGCTTCTCGACCCAAAGTGATGCAGCTCGACCGCACGCTAGCCCGGCTGTCAAGGCCATGGCTATGCTGGGCAGAGGATAGCAAGCTAGACGGCTCGGCCAAACAGCAATTGCTGGAGGTTTTTCGGTCCCGAAACTGGCGTTGTCGACCCCTTGCGAGCCGTTTAAACTTCCCGCCCCTCATTGTTTCCCGAGGGGTCGTTAAGACCGCTTCAAGCTCGCCACGCCTGAGATCGAAGCAAAGGAGCAAGGATGCCCCGATTGATACCAGCACCAGTGCTGCTAGCGGCCATCGCAGGGTTGCTGTTTTTCAGCAACCTGGGCGCGACCCATCTGTGGGACGTCGACGAGGCCATTTTCTCTCAGGCTGCCAAAGAAATGTTCCAGCGGGGCGACCACATCGTCCCCTATTTCAACGGAGACGTGTTTCCCGACAAGCCGCCGCTGATGTACTGGTTGATGATCAGCGCATACCAGGTTTTCGGTACGACCGAGTTTGCCGCTCGGTTTTGGTCGGCCATTTTCGGAATCGGCAGCGTACTGCTGACTTACCGCTTGGGCCGGCTGATGTTCTCTCCCGCAGTCGCGTTTTATTCCGCGCTGATCCTGGCCAGCAATCTTAATTTCAATGTGATAGCTCGGGCCGCAACGCCCGATTCGTTCCTGGAGTTTTTCTCCACGTTGGCGATTCTGATCTTTGTCTCGGGCACGGCAAAGCCCGGGCGATCTCAGGTGAGCCGAACGAGCGCAATGCCCCCTGGGCCGGTCAAACCACGTTCAAACCTTCTTGGGCCACGTATGCGATCGTCTACGGGGTCATGGGCCTTGCCATGCTGACCAAAGGGCCCGTCGGCGTCGTGCTGC